>DASQIQ010000465.1:0-9525 GCA_035631495.1 Micropepsaceae bacterium | reverse complement strand
GCCCTTTCAGCCAGACACTATCCGTTACTTCCCGGGCAGAGATCGAGCATGACATCGGGCCAGCCCAATGCCGGCGGCCCGATGGCGGAAATGCTCAGCTTATTGCCGTCTTGCGGATCGAACAGCATGATCACCTTGTCGGTCGTGGGATTGATGAACTGCCCTTCGCGCGAGCCGTTGACGATCAGCTGGCCGGAAATGGTCATGCCGGCATTCGTGATCGTGCCGCTCAAGGCTTGTTCGCCGCGCGTGGTCTTGATGCGCGCGCCCGATTTGAAATAGGCGGATTCGCAGGCCCCGCCCGCATTGCGCCAGGCGCCCGTCATCAACCCGGCGACCTTATCCGACTCGTCGGGCACGCCGCCGGCGCTGATGGGCGAGGTCACGCCCTCCGGCACGCCAAGCGCGGTTCTGGTGCGAATACGCAACCCCGCTTCGTCGAGGATTTGCAGCGATGCCTGGAAGACCGCGGGCGGCGGCACGTTCAGCGCCGTTTCGGCCTCAGTGATGTAAAGCCGATTGTTCGCGGCGACCAGGATTTCGGCGAGGATGCGCGTCGCCGGCGTTTCGATGGTCAAGCGCCGGGTCAGATGCAAATCGACATTGTTGAGGCCGTCATATTTCACCGTGCCCTTGGCCCTGATCGCGTTCCTGGCCTGATCGACGGCAGTGCTGATCTCGTCTTTCGCATTGGTGTAGTCGACCACGGTCACCGTATAGGTTCCGGTCAGGCGCGAGCCCGGCGGCGCGACGGCGGTGAACACGCGCGCGGTAAGCGCCGTGCCCTTCGCGGTCTTGTAGGGCGTTTGCGTCATGGTGGGTTCGCCCGGAAGATTGACGCTGAAGAAATTCTCGCGGTTGGCGTAGGTATCCCAAGCCTGCGAGGCCTGCGCCGAGGCGGCGCCTGCGACGAACAAAACCACGATGGCAGGAATCACGCTGACGAAGCGCATGGATTCACCCCAGATTGGCCAAGATGACTATGGTAACAGGGCCTCGGGTGAAATTTCCACCAAACACCCTCCGGCCGTGTCCGCCGTAGCCTTGGGCGAAGGCGGAAAGCCTCGGCAAAGGATCCTTGGAATAATACAAACGGAAATCACGTCTCTAGAAGGCGGTCTCGAGCGGCTCTCCACCTCCTCGGAGGGTCTCCCCGCGTGTAGCGCCGAGAGAGCCCGGTAACCGCCCCCGGTGGCCGGGCTCTCTCTGGCATAACGCGCGCCCCCGCGACGTGCCCGCCATTAGATGTCCGGCCGTATAGGCGAACGGGTTGAAGTATCTTGCAGGCTGGCGAGGGACTGTTCGGCGGTCCCGGCAGATTTCTGGGCAGCCGCGAAATATGCCCTCATGTCCCTCGATTGCGCTTCCGCGAGCGTGGCAAGCCGCTTGGTTTCTTCGTGAAGATTCTTGGTCGAGTTCCAAAGACCGATCGTGGATATGGCCAGCATGCCGGTGAACAAAGTGGTGAAGATCACCGAAAGGGCGGCAATCCCCGGCTCGTTCTCTTCGAGAAAATAGTCCAGGCAAGCCTCGACGCTCGTGTCGCTTTGGTCAGGCGGGGTAGGGGCAGCCGCTATGCGGAAGACGGCGTCCTGAAAATCGCTCTTCTCGCCCGCCCTGCAGGATTGGAACGTTTCCGACCCGCTGACCGCCCAGAAGGACAGCAGCAGGAGGCCCACCGCGCCCAGAATCCAGACGCGCCCCTTGCGGAACGCCCGCCACGATCTCTTTAAGAATCCCATCTTCCGAACCTATCGCGCCGGAGGGTGGCACGAAAGATGGCAGTGAATGCCCACAAGTCCCGCACCGGGCCGCCGCCCGGCTGCACCGGGCCGCACCGGGCCGCGCCCGCCGCATCCTGGTGTATAGTCCGAAACGCTGAGAGAGCGGGGAGAGGGCAATGAAGATGTTCACGCGGAAGAGGAGCTGCGACATGAGAAGACAAGTCCTCACGGGTGCAAGTCTAACGGCCCTCGCATTGGCGGCTGTTCTCGCCGGGTCTCAATCCCAGACCAACGCCGCCGCGCAAGACGCAAAACCGGTCGTGCCAATCTTTGAGGTCGACTCCCATTTCCCCACCATGCCGGAGCATATGCTGCTGGGCGGGGTGGGTGGAGCGACCGCGGATTCCCACGGCAATGTCTGGGTGTTTCATCGCCCGCACACGATCGAGGAAGGCAACGCGACGGAGAACGGCTATTTGCCGGCGCCGCCCGTCGTCGAATTCAGCCCGACGGGCAAATACATCCAAGGATGGGGCGGCCCGGTAAAAGGGGCCCCCTATGAGTGGACCAATCGCGGCGGACTGCATTCGGCGTTCGCCGAGTGTCCGTCCTGCACGAAAGAACGGCGCCTGAATGGCGACGGACGCCCGGGCAGCGGCGAGCATGGCATCGCGGTTGACGCGCACGACAATGTCTGGCTCACGGGCAACGGCGACGGCGATGGGCAAGTCCTCAAATTCACCAAGGACGGAAAGTTCCTGCTGCAGATCGGCAAGGGCGGCGTCGGCGTCGACAGCAACGACACGACCCATCTCAGCCGGCCGGCGGGCATCACCGTCTATGACAAGACCAACGAGGTGTTCGTCGCCGACGGCTATGGCAATCGCCGGGTGATCGTGTTCGATGCCAATACGGGTGCGTATAAGCGCCACTGGGGCGCCTATGGCAACAAACCCGACGACAAGGCCTCCAAGGCGCGCCAGGCCACCGGCCCTGGGCCGCAGCAATTCAACACGCCGCACGGCATCGAGGTTTCCAATGACGGCATCGTCTATGTGACCGATCGCGCCAACAACCGCGTGCAGGCGTTCACGCTAGAGGGAAAATTCCTGAAGGAAGGATTCATCAAACGGGAATCGCAGGGGACCGGCACCGCCTTCGGCGTTGGCCTGTCGGCCGATCCGGCCCAGCGCTTCCTCTATATCGCGGACGGTTCGAACGAACGGATCGCAATTCTGGATCGCACCTCGCTCGAAGAGATCGGTCACATCGGCGGGCCGGGCCGCAAGGCGGGCGAGTTCTTCCATTTGCACAGCCTGGATGTCGATCCGCAAGGCAATATCGTGACGGGCGAGTCGCAAGGCTACCGGGTGCAGAAATTCATCTTCAAGGGATTGTCGACGGCATCGCGCTGACTTCTTCCCTTCCCCCCTTTGAGGGGGAAGGTGGCCCCCCCGTGCGTTGCACGCCTATCTTCTAAACGCGGCGAGGCCGCGCGGGCGCCGGAAGAGGGGATCAGCCCGGCCCTTGCCGCTTTGGCGCCGCGCTACCCCTATAGGCTTTGCGGCGGTTCGATCGGCGCGGTGATGTTGCTTTGGATTGATGGAGTCCTATTGGCGGGCACGCTTATTGCAAGACTGTGCAGCAGCGTCGCGCCGACCGCGACGGCGGAGAACAACAAGACAAAAAGGACCAAAGCGTTTTTCATCCCTCGCAGGCTTCCAACCTATTTGCGTGCTTAGGCCTGACGGCTGCTATTGGCTCATGGCGACGTTGGGCGTCGACACGGCGTTGCGTATCTGCGAGACCGCGCGGCGGTTCTTCGACCAGCACGATTCGTTCGATTCCACGCAAACGGGACGCTCCTTGCCGAACGACATCGTGGTCAATCGGTTAGCGCCAACGCCAAGGCTCACCAGATATTCCTTGACGGCGGTCGCACGCCGGGCGCCCAGCGCAAGATTATATTCGCGGGTGCCGCGCTCATCGGCATTGCCTTCGATGGTTACGGTCACCGCCCTATATCTCGAGAACCAGGCTGCCTGCTTCTGCAGCGCGGATCGGGCGGAATCGTCCAGATTGGATTTGTCGTAAGCGAAAAATACGCGGTCGCCGACATTGGTTTCAAAGTCGCGCAAGGTTCCAGGGATGATCCCCGTCTCTATCGCGGGCCGCGAGGGCGCGTTGGCTACCGAGGGCGTGGCGCGTGCCATCGGTGCCGCCGCCACGGGCGCGGCGGTGGTGGCGACTTCCGGCGGTTTCGCCGGGGTCTCTGCGCACGCGCAAAGAAGGAGCGCCGCCCCAAGACTGAGAGCTGAACATGATTTCGATAGGATCTTCAAGTTGGCTTACTCCCATGGACCCGAATAGAGTTTCGATCGGGGCGGCGGTTCGCTGGAGAGACTGGACCACCCTGGTGCAGACCAAGAAGGCCAAGGTGAGGGGCCACTGCGACCACCGACCCGATCGCAATCACGCTAACGCAATCCATCATCGCGTTCTGTGATTGTTGTCACATTCATTTGACTAATTCTGCGTCATGTTGAATCCAAAGTGCGATCTTACGTTAAAAAGCACGGATGAAATATTCGCCGCCCGATCGCAATCCCGAAAAGCGACACGCTCCGGAGATAAGGGCGCGGCCATTCGACAAGATCAGCGATCGGCCGTCGGGTATCGAAAACCTGCTTTCGTCAAAAGAGCAGGAGGAGCTCCGCGCCATCGCAACGGTCCTCGATTATCGGCGCGGTGGGATCACCATCTTCTCCGAAGGAGAGGACGCGCATTTCGTATATGCGATCGATGAGGGCGTCGTGCGCGTTAGCCGTCACGCGGAAAATGGCCAGCGCCAAATTCTCGCCTTCATGGTGCCCGGCGATCTATTCGGGCTGCCGCATGACGGCATCTACGTCAACACCGTCGAGGCGGTGTGTCCGGCGCGCATCTATCGCTTTCCCTGGCAGCGGCTGAGGGAAATCATGGTGCGCGAACCGCAGCTGCAGCTGAATATGCTGATCAGGGTGGCCTATGACCTTCGTCAGGCTCAACGGCAGATCATGATCTTGGGGCAAAAGAACACCTATCAGCGCTTGGCGGTTTTCCTCCTTGAGTTTCTCCGCTATCCGGAATTCTACGACTCGAAAAAGTCGCGTCTGAATTTGCCGATCAATCGCTTCGACCTTGCCGACTATTTGGGAATTGCGCGCGAAACCGCCGCCCGGGCATTTGCGCGATTGGAGCGCGAGGGCCTGGCCCGCCGCCTTGCGTCTGGAAGCATCGAAATTCTGGATGTGAATGGATTGCGGCAGCTCCAGCGTGCCGGTAAACGCCGCAATTCGCCGTTGATCGGATCGTAGCGGTCGAAGAGAAACGAGAGGCGGATCGCTATTCCGGCTTCTTGGGATCCTCCTCTTGCTCGCCCCAGTCGCTGGCGAGCTGGCCGTCGAACTCGGGCATGAGCGCCAACAGCGTGAAGAACACGCCCATGACACCGATCAATTCCAAGAGCTCGTTCGTGCTCGGATATTTTGCTATCGAACCTTGCCGCTCCAGACGCTGCTGTGGCGACAAGGTCCAGCCCACCGGCATCGCGCCCGGCGTCCCGCACCGTATCGTCTCGCCGTTCTTATCCTGGCAGGTGGGCGCGGCGAACGCTGCCGATGCGGTCAGCAGAGAGGCCGCAACGGCGAAGGCCGGGATCCATGGGCGCAACATGTTTCTACTCAACGCTACAACGCTGGATGCGCGTGGGTGTTCCCATCACGTGGGTTTAAGAACACGTTTGATCCAGGAAAGGGGCCTGTAGAGTCCCAACGGCGCTAACAGCAATTTCAGATAATTGCTCTCGTCGGCATAGCCGGCAGGGTGACCAATGCGAGTTGGTTGTTCCGGCTGCCCGTCTTTCTGGGGCAAGTGAAAGGTTCCGAACAAGATATCCCAGAAGGCGAATTCGACGCCGTAATTGACCGAATATCGATGATTTTCGGGAACTTCCGCGGAATGATGCCACCGATGCACTTCGGGCGTCACGAACACATAGTTCAAAACGCCGCCTTTGACGTCGCCTCCGCAATGGGAAAACGCCGCGCTGACGAGAAGGGCCGGGGCGGTAATGAGAATCGCGAGCGGATGAAAGCCGATAATGCCCAGCACGATGTAAACCAGGACATTTCGCAGAGCGAAATCGATCGGGTGCGAGACCAACAGATTCGAGGCCTTCAGATCGGTCACCCGGTGATGATAGGAGTGCAGCTCCCATAGGAATTCGTTTTTGTGCTGAAAGCGATGCATCCAGTAGCGAAACAGGCTGACCAGCAACAGGATGACCAGAACTTGCAGCCAAATCGGGCCGAGCTGCTCGGGGGAAGCGAAGATGAGCTTGCGTCCCCAAAAGACTTGCGGAAAAAACACCAGAATCGGCAAAAAGACCATCGTGGCCACGGCGCCCGTAACATAGAGATTGACCAGACTCGATGTGATATCCCGGGCGAGAACGGATCTTTGAGAGACGGCGTATTTGTAGGCGTAGATGCGTTCCAGAATGATCATCACACAGATGATCGCCAGCGTGTCCCATTTGGGAATCCAGCGTTCGACGGCGTGGCCGTAGGAAACGAGGGCTGCGTAAAAGAGCACGAACAACGCAGGCAAAATCACCAAACGGCCCAGGTTTTTCGCTGGCATTGGCGGCTCCCGGGATTTGAAGAAACGATAGCATTTTTGCCCGGGAACGCGCAAAGATTGTGGCCAAACCTTGACGCGCATTTCGCATTTTAGGGACCGGATATCCAACGTATTTTCCAAAGGGGCAGATTCGCCGATTGTCCCTGCTGGATCGTGCTATGAGTTTCGGCGAGGCGGACGGGGCGCGTTGGCCGCGGGTCGGGCCCGTTAACCGCCTTGTCCAGGAGAAAAACAGATGTTGAAACCATTATCGGCTTTGTGCGCAGTGGCCGTGCTTTGCACGATGCTTATGGCGTCTGAAAGCCTGGCAAATCCGGCAACCGAAGCATTCATCCAGCAGAACTTCGACAAGGGCTACACGATCCTGAACAACCAAACGCTCTCCGACGCTGAGCGGCGCGAGCAGTTTCGTGCTCTGCTTGTGGGACTCGCGGCTAGCCGGCGGATTGCGCTATTCACCCTTGGCTCCTACGGCGCGAGCGCGGCGCCCTCCACCGTCGATGCGTTCGTCGAAGCGTTCACGAATTACAGCATTGCGGTCTACGAAAAGGGCTTGAATCGATATGAAGGCCAAGTCCTGAAAGTGACCGGCTCGATGGATCGCGCGGCCGATGATTCGGTGGTGCAGGCGGAGCTGGTCAGTCCAAACCCATCGAATGGGCAGCCGGTCAAGTTGGCGTTCCGGGTGCGCCGGAATGATGCTGGTGCGCCTATCATCACCGACCTTCTGATAGGCGGCGTGTCGCTCGCGACAACCGAACGCGACGAGTTCACCGCCTATCTCAAGCAGCACGACGGCAGTGTTCCCGAGTTGATCAAGCGCCTCGATTCGATGACGGATAAACGCGAAGCCCTCAACTAGAAAGGGCTTCGCGAAACTCTTGAGGGGCGCCCACCGAGCGCCCGCTTGCCGAGCCAATAGCGGACCCAACGGGCCATCCCCCGATTTTATAGACGGCGAAAAGCCCGGGTTTTCGGCGTGCTCTGGGAGGCGCCGAGCAGCTATGCTATTGGGGAAACTGGCTCCCGCGAGGGGCAGTGCCCATAGCACAAACTTATGTCAATCGCGGCATTTTTGATTGATCACCTGCCGTCGGGCTTCACTAGAATGCCGCGACGTTCGGAAAAGGATGCGCCATGTACAAACGCCCTCCACAAAAACTTAATCTCGCTATCGCCGTGCTCGCTGCCGGTATGCTGCCGGCGGCTGGCGCTCCTTCCGAAAAAGCGTCGTCGATTCCACAGTTCGGCTTCGCCGATTACGCCTGGTCGAAGGTGTCGGACGATTTCCAGACCATAGCGGGCGCCGGTCCGGGGCCGGTGACTTATGACAAAAATAGCCCCTACACGAACAACCAGCGTGCCGGCGCGGGCCGGCCGATCACGTTGCGGATCGCCGATCTGAGCAATCCCATTCTGAAGCCCGCGGCGGTCGAATCGATGCGCAAAGCCAATGAGCTCGCGGCGGCCGGGAAGCAGGCTTACGAGGCGCGCGCCAGCTGCCGCCCCGGTGGAGTTCCAGGCTTTCTCGTCATGGGCCGAGTCAACCCCATGTACATCGTTCAGGGTCCCAAAGAGGTGGTATTGATCAATGAGGGCGGACCGGAAGTCCGGCGCATTTATTTGGACGTTCCGCACGCGGCTCATCCGAGGATCAGCGCCTATGGCGACTCCGTCGGCCATTACGAAGGCGACACGCTTGTGGTCGACACCGTCGGGCTTTCCGCCGATACCTATATCGACAATTACCGCACGCCCCACACCACCCAGGAGCATGTGATCGAGCGTTATAAGCTGATCGATGGCGGCAAATCGCTGCAGGTGGATATCCGCGTCGAGGATCCCGGCGCATTCAATATGGCGTGGTCGGCGCGCCAAACCTACCGCCGGGGCCAGCCCGCCGAATCGCTCAACGGACAGCTTCTGGAAGCGATCTGCGCGGAAAACAACGAAGTCCTTGTTGATGCCACGGTGTCGGCCACTCCCAAGGCCGACAAGCCGGACTTCTAAAGATGGGTCGATGCGAGACGTTCAAATTTGCGCGTGCCGTCGCGGTTTTGACGGGCGTTTGCATGGCCGCCCCGCTGCACGCGGCTGACAATCAGGGAACCTGGTCCGTTGCCGCCCAAATGACGGCAGCCCGCACGGAGATCGGCAGTGTCGCGTTGAACGGAAAGATTTACGTCGCGGGCGGCCAGGAGATGGGGCGGCCCGATTCGACGCTGTTTCAGTTGTTCGATCCTCAAACCGCGACATGGAAGGAATTGGCTCCGATGCCCAAAGGGGCATCGCATGTGGGTTTGGCGGCGCTCGACGGTAAAATCTACGTTGCCGGCGGATTCGCCGTACGACCCCACAACGCACCGATCGACCAGTTCGCCGTCTATGATCCGGCAACCAACAAATGGCAAACCCTCGCGCCGATCCCCATGGCGCTCGGATCGGTGAGTTTGGCCGGCGTGCAAGGCAAAATTCATGCTCTGGGCGGGCGCCTCGCAGGCGAGGTGACGGTGGATATGCACGCTGTCTACGATCCGAACAGCGGAAAGTGGGGCAAGGCGGCGCCGCTTCCGGGCCCCCGCGATCATCTTGGCATCGTGGTGGTGGATGGGCGCATTCACATCATCGGCGGCCGCAACAATGATCGTCCGTCCGATACTCCCGTCCAGGACGTGTATGATCCGTCTACGGACAAATGGTCCCGCCTGGCTGGTCTGCCGGTCACGCGCAGCGGCGGGTCGGCGGTGTTCTATCACGGGCTGATTCTCTATTACGGCGGCGAGTGCCCGAACCTCCCCAGCCGCATCGCCTATGATCAGTTTGACGCTTACGATCTCAAGACGGATCGCTGGTCGCCCTTAGCGAAGGCGCCAGCGGCCTTGCATGCGCAGGCGGGGGTTGTGGTCGGCGATACCGCGTATTTCCTGGGCGGTTCGACAAGCTGCGGCAGCGACAAGCCATCGCTCGCGGTCTACGCGTTCCGGCTGAATTGATCGCCAGTAACACGAGATTTGCCCGGCGAGGGAGGGGTTCATCGATGAGTTTAGGTAAACTCGGGCTTCGGAGCGCCATTTTGGCCAGCGCTCTTTGTGGTCTTACCGGTTCATGGCCGGCGCTT
>DASQIQ010000464.1:0-5133 GCA_035631495.1 Micropepsaceae bacterium | reverse complement strand
CGTAAGGTCCGCTTTCAGCGAGTTACCCACCGAATTGACCGCCGCAATGAGGGTCATCGAAATCCCGACCACAATCAGTCCATATTCGATCGCCGTCGCGCCGGATTCGCAGGACAAGAAATTTGCAATCAGTCTGCTCATGACAAACTCCGGTTTGAAGATACACCCCACCATTACCGATTTTTTCTTTGTTTTGAACAATGCATCATGGGAGGGCGCGCGTTAAAGGAATCCCCATCGCGCGCGAAACTTTTATCTAAAGTTTGAACATACCAGCACACTTCATAACCATCTCGATGATGGGCGTTTGATCTGCCTCGTGGGATTCCTGTCCGTTAGACCCGCTGAATTTGTGATCCTCCGCTTGGCCCAAAATGGCGAACGCAAATTAACCACTCCCTTCGCGACGCCACGAATACGCGTGAAGCTTGACCTGCACAGGGAACAGCTCTCCGTCATACTCGTTATCTCTTTGACGACGTTGGGCAACAACGCAAAAAGGAGAATCGCTATGAGACGCTTCAGTGCAATCGTCTTGGCCGCACTGCTATCGGGCGGTGCCGCCATCCCGGCCATGGCGGCGTGGGATCGCGTGGGAACCGTGGACTTTACGCTCCGCGATACGCACGATGCGAAACTTGGCAACTTCAAAGGTTATGCCGTCGGCTTGACGGCGCACAATTCCGATGTGATGTGCGATAGCGTGATGGCAACATTCGGCAATGGCCGCGCACGCGAAATCTTCCGCGGTGAACTGCGGCGCGGTGAGACCGTCACGGTCGATCTGCCGGGTGACCAGCGTTCCGTGGACCGCGTTGATTTCGATTGCCGTCCCACGGAAGGTTTCCGTGCGACGGTCGATATCGCCGCCGACACCGGTGGATACCGGAATGACCGGTTGAGATTCCCCGATGACCGAGACTATTACGACAGACCGTACTGGGATCGGGACTGAGAATAGACGGTAACGACGAGGCAAAGCGCCGGCCGGAGACAGCTCCGGCCGGCGTTCCTTTGGGCGATCGGTGAAGCGACGGAGAGCGGCCAATGCGCTATACTCGCCGCGATTAAGGCCAACCGGCCGGTGGGGAATTTCGGGGAGGCGCAGATGCGATTGATGGCTCTGACAAGTCTGGTGGGTGCGGTGCTTGTGATTATGACGGCGCCGGCGGAAGCCGTTTGGAAAAGCTACATCAGCCGCCCCTTAGGATTTTCGTTCGAAGCGCCGGGTGATCTTAAGACCGAGAAGGGAACCTACGACGCCGCCGTTGCTGGAAAGCATGATGCGGTCATCTACCGTTCGGTTGACGACAATATCGAATATAAGGCGATCGTCGTCGATTTCACGCCGCGCGCAGGCGAGGGCGCGGTGTTGATGGGCGAGGCCACATTCCTCTTCCAGGATAAGAAGAAGCTCCTGATGGATACGTTTGGCCGCGTCGATGGGCTGTATGGCCGCAAGCTCACCGTCGATCAGCCCAACAATGGCGGGCGCACGCTGGCCGCGTTCTATTTCATCAATGGGCGTCTCATCTCGTTGCAGGCCACAGTGCTGCCGGCCAATGGCGATTACCTCACGCCCGATATGGGTCGATTTGTCGACTCGCTGGCATTCCGCGCCGACCGCGCCGAGAAGGGTTCGACCGAGCTGGCGCTCCCGAAATAGTGCCCGTGCTCGGCGCGCATTCATCTGGCTGCGGCTATGCCGGTCTGGTGGCCATCGCACGGCCGAGAAACGCCCCCGAAATCAAGGCCGGATTTCCTAACGCCATGCTATAATGAGTAGAATATTGCCGAGCGGAGGAAGAGTGGCGCTGGGCGCAACCTCCGTCATTGCAATTGAACCCTCCGTTCGAGGAGGGCCGATCCGCTACGGCGCAAAAGCGCGAAGCCGGATCGGGGAGGGGAATATGCGGTCGCGTGCACATTGCCCGCCGCAGATCGACTCGCCGTACGCGAGCTTACCCTCGCATTGCCGGCACGCATCATTTCTGAACCAAGGGAGAGCGCGATGAGACATCCGATCAAGGCGGCATTGCTGTGCACCGTTCTGGCAGTTGCGCTCGGCTCGTCGGGGCAGGCGGCACAAGCACCGGCGCCCACAGCGTCAAACACGTTGACGGTGAAACCGGTCACGAACTTTGTGCCGGTGACGGACGCGATGATGCGCTCGCCCAAGCCCGAAGACTGGCTGATGTATCGCGGCAATTATGCGGGCTGGGCCTATAGCCAGCTCGACAAGATCAACAAGACGAACGTCAAGAACCTGCAGCTGGTCTGGTCCCGCGCCATGGCGCCCGGCGACAATGAGATCACGCCCATCGTCTATAACGGCGTCATGTACATCGCCAATCCGAACGATGTGATTCAAGCCATCGATGCCACCAGCGGCGACCTGTTATGGGAGTACAAACATCCGCTGCCGCCGCGCGATGCCTTGCACAACCATCAGGGAGAACATAAGCGCAGCCTCGCGCTCTATGGCAATTTCATCATCTTTGTGTCGTTCGACAACATCGTCGTAGGGCTCGACGCGCGCACCGGCCAGCGGATGTGGCAGCAGGCTCGCGGCGGCGACGGCTATGTGACCAACTCGTCGGGCGTGCTGGTCGCCAACGGCATGGTGATCGCGGGCAGCACGGCCAATGGCTATGGCGGCGGCTACATCTCCGGTCATGACGCCAAGAACGGCGAAGAGCTCTGGCGCAAAGAGGTGATCCCGCATCCCGGCGAACCCGGTGACGAAACCTGGGGTGGCTCGCCCTTCGAGAAGCGCTGGCACACCGGAATCTGGGGCCATATCACCTACGATCCCGATCTTGATCTGGTCTATTACGGATCGAGCGGCGTCGCGCCCGCGTCCGAGGCGCAGCGCAACGCGCCTGGCGCCACCCTGGCCGGAACCGACACGCGCTTCGCGGTCCATCCCAAGACCGGCGAAATCGTCTGGAAACACCAGACGCTGCCGCGCGACAATTGGGACCAGGAATGCACCTTCGAGATGATGGTCATCAACACGCCGGTCAACCCGGATGCATCTGCGGCCGGCATGTTGTCGATCAATCCCGATGCGCGCAAAGGACCGCGCAAGACCATCACGGGCATACCCTGTAAGACCGGCATCGCCTGGAGTTTCGATGCCGCCAATGGCGAGTTCCTGTGGGCCAAGCAAACCGTTGAACAGAACCTCGTCGCCAAGATCGATCCGAAAGGGTTGGTCACGGTGAACGAGGACATGGTGATGAAGGATATCACCAAGACCTACGCCATCTGCCCGACTTATGCGGGGGGACGCGATTGGCCCATGGGCGCCTACAGCCCGAAGAGCAACGTCTTCTTCGTGCCTCTCACCAATCTCTGTATCAACGTGAAGACCAAGCCCGACACGCCCACGCCGGCGCAAGGGTACAACACCACCGCCGTCGGCAGATTCGCAACCGGCAAGGACAAGGTCGGGCGCATCGACGCGATTTCCGCCGAGACGGGCAAAACCGTGTGGAGCTGGGAAACGCGCGTCTCGAACTACTCGCCGCTTCTCGCCACCGCCGGTGGCTTGCTGTTCAATGGTGGGCTCGACCGGTACTTGCGCGCGCTCGATGCCGACAATGGCCAGGTGATTTGGCAGTCGCGGCTGCCCTCCCAGACCGTGGGCGGCGCGGTCACCTATGCCGTCAATGGCCGCCAATATGTTGCCATCTCTGCCGGCGGCGGGGCGCTCGCCGGGCTTCAGATGGGCATGACCAAGGAAGCAGACATGACCAGCGGCAGCAATGCCGTCTACGTCTTCGCCTTGCCGCAATAGTTTCGAGAGCACGGGAGGGTGCGATGAGAGTTTCGATTCGGAAGTCCCTGCTGGGTACCGCTCTGGTCTGCGCTTTAAGCGCAATGGCCTATGCGCAGGCGCCGGCGCCGGCGCCTCAGCGAACCGTGCAGAACTTCGTGCCGGTGACCGACGCGATGATGCGCGCGCCCAAGCCCGAAGACTGGCTGATGTATCGCGGCAATTATCAGGGCTGGGGCTATAGTTCGCTCGATAAGGTCAACAAGACCAACGTCAAGAATTTGCAGCTGGCTTGGTCGCGCGTGATGGAGCCCGGCTCCAACGAGATCACGCCTATCGTCTACAATGGCGTGATGTATCTGGGTAATCCCGGCGACATCATCCAGGCGATCGACGCCACCAATGGCGAACTCATCTGGGAGTACCACCACCCATTGCCGCCGAGGGAATCCTTCCCCATCACGCTTGGACAGCGCAAGCGCTCAATCGCGATCTACGGCAATTTCGTCATCTTCGCCACCTGGGACAATTTCATCGTCGGCCTCGACGCCCGCACAGGCCAGAGGATGTGGCAGAGCAATCGCGGCGGCGACCTCTTCGTCCAAAATTCCAGCGGCCCGATCGTCGCCAACGGCATGGTGATCGTGGGTAGTACCTGCCAGAACGCAGGCCATGGGTGTTATGTCACCGGTCACGACGCCAAAAACGGCGAGGAACTGTGGCGCAACGAATTCATCCCGAAACCTGGCGAACCCGGGGACGAGACCTGGGGCGGTGCGCCCTACGAAAAGCGTTGGATGACGGGAGCTTGGGGTCATCTCACCTACGATCCCGATCTCGACATGGTCTATTACGGGTCGAGCGGGGCGGGACCGGCGTCGGAAGCGCAGCGCGGAACGATCGGCGGCACGATGGCCGGCACCGACACGCGATGGGCGGTTCATCCCAAGACCGGCGAAGTCGTGTGGAAGCATCAGACCTTGCCGCGCGACAATTGGGATCAGGAATGCACCTTCGAGATGATGATCATCAACACGCCGGTCAATCCGGATGCGGGTGCGGCAGGCATGTTGGCGACGAATCCCGCTGCACGCCGCGGTCCGCGCAAGACGCTGACCGGCGTTCCCTGCAAGACCGGCATCGCCTGGAGCTTCGATGCCGCCAATGGCGATTTTTTGTGGGCCAAGCAGACCGTCGAGCAGAACCTCGTCGCCAAGATCGATGGCAAGGGGCTGGTCACGGTGAACGAAGACGCGGTGCTCAAGGACGTCAACAAGACGTATTCGATTTGCCCGACCTATGGCGGCGGCCGCGACTGGCCGATGGGCGCCTATAGTCCCAAGACTAATGTC
>DASQIQ010000463.1:0-10702 GCA_035631495.1 Micropepsaceae bacterium | reverse complement strand
TTTGTGAGCCAAGGCTACAAGCGACGTCGCTGACGATTAACCGTTCGTATCGCGAACCCCGTTTGCGTCCATATTCTTGCCACCTTCAAGGTGTTTACTCCGCGCCGGGGTACGTATCTGACGGGGGCGGGAGTGGCCAATGGGCCGGCTCTGGAACCCAATTGCGCGAGAATTGAGGCCGTGAGGCTGTTCGTTTCCTTCGCATCTGCTTTGGCACTGCTCGGCGGTGTGGGTTTTGCTGTTGCCGCGCAAGACGGTCCCCCCTCACGCCTGATCGGCGTTTCGCAGCCCCTTCCCCGTGATGGAACCTATGTGGCGGACGACCGGCTGACCTTCGTGGTCGATCGTCGAGGGGACTCGGTCAGGCTGCGTTTCGACGGGGGCGACGAGGTGTTTTATCTTTCCAGCGAGGCCGCCCCCATGGGCGGCCGGGTGCTGAAATACGATACCGGCGCGGTCGCCCTCAAGGTGACCGGCTGGGGTGGAGTCACCCTCTACACAGCAGCGGACAAGAACGGGCTGCCCGCCGAATTCAGCGACATGTCTGAGAACGTCGATCCGCCGACAATCGGCGAAAAGGACGTGAAACCCTTCGCCGCCAAATTGGCGCAAGAGCTTTCGTCGCGTGAGGATTTCGCCTTGGGCTTCGCCGCCGATTGGGACGTGGTTGGTAAATCGGACGCGTTGCGCACGCTGGCTTGCGACGCCATGCGCAATGCAACCTATGCGCTCGAGAGTGTGGCCAAGACCGCCAAACGTGTCCGTTTGTTCGATCGCATCCACATCGTCAGGGTGGTCCAGGGCGCCAGAGCGGGTGTGACGGTGGAGAAGGGCATTCTCTTGATCACCATTGCGCCGCAGATGGGTCCGTCGGCGCGGCCCTCGTCTCTCGCCATAGCGCGGGCCATGCAGGCGGTGCTCTGAGCGCGTTCTAGCTGGGCGACCAGCCCTGCTTGGCGACCTCAAAGCCGGATACGGCAGGCGAGCATGAAGGCCCTCGGGGTGCGATCTGCTCCGCGGTTATGACGACCTCCCGCTTTCGAGGAACGGATTGGGTGCGCCCTTGCCGATCATCGCCGTGAACCCGGCCGCCACTCCACGCGCATCGGCCAGCGCATCGTGCTTGCGCCCTTCGAAGACGGCGCCGGCAGCCTCGGCCACGTCGCAGGCGCGCTTGCCCTTGAGATCGACGCCCTGCGCCGTGAACCACGGGACCGCATTGGAGTAGGATGGAATGGCAAGCACGCGATCCCAGCCATAGAGCTTCAAATTGCCGGCGAGGATCAAATCATCGCGCCCATGCGCCCAGGAATGGCTCGCGGCCGTGAAATCGAGAAAGGTGCGATAGGCCGTAATGAAATCGACGCCCCGCGCGGCAAGCCGCCCATTGTCAATTCCGGTGAGCGCCACCAGATAGTCCGACAGAATAGGATTCACCCGCGGTTTCACCAGCATCTCGAAGGCGCCCACCTCTTTTAGGGTCGCCGCGTCGAGCTTCACGGCGCCGATCTGGACGATCTCGGTCAGTTCCCCCGGACGCGTCCAGCGCGAATCCATGGAGCCTTCCCAGGCGGTAAATTCCAGGTCGAAGATGACGACATGGGCCGGCTTGCTGAATCTCGCCGCCCGATGCGGCTGCTCCTTGGCCGGCAACATGCTAGAATTCATTCGTCTTTCCCCCCTTCCCGTTTTTCCCTTCGAGTGTGCACACCCTTTCCTAAGTTCTTAAAGGTTTAATTGCCTCCCCTTCACAAGACCGCGTGAGAGAGAGGCTGACATGGCTCGGACATCCGGCATGATCGAGACAGCACACGGTACCGCGCCCGACGAGGCGAGGCTGGATGCGGCCGAAGCGGCCGCCCATCTCGCCGTGAGCACGCGTCTGATCGGGACCGGCGATCCTGAGCTTGCTTCGTTCTTCACGGGCTTCACCCGCTACGCCTCCCCTGAGGATCTGATCCACTACACCGGCGCGGAATTGGCGGCGCTGGTGAAGCTTGTCTTCGCGCGGACGGCGCGGCGGAACCCCGGCGCCTCTCTGGTCGACATGTTCGCCCCCAATTCCGAGGACCCCGCCTTTGCCCGCTACGAGACCATCATTGTCGCCGTGAATGACGACATCCCCTTCCTCTACGATTCCTGCACCGCCGAAATTCGCGCCCAGGGCTTTCGCATTGCCGCGGCCTTCCACCCGGTGATTGCGACCGCCCGCGACGCCGCGGGTGCGCGAAAGGCGAACGGAGCAGCCCTCAAGGAAAGCGTCATGGTGCTCGCCCTCGACGGCGAGGTCGACAAAAAGCTCGCTGAAGGACTCCGCACAGGCCTCCTCAAAGTCTTTGCGGACGTACGCGCGGCGGTGCGCGATTGGAAGCCGATGCTGGCGCGTCTCGCGGAGACGGCCGCCGGCCTCAAACGGAATCCGCCTCCCGTCGACGCCGATGAACTCGCAGAGAATCTCGCCTTCCTTGAATGGCTCGCGGCCGATTACTTCACCTTTCTAGGCTGCCGCGATTATGTGTTCTCGTCCGATGGAGACGGAAGGCTGGATCCGGTGCCATCGAGCGGGCTCGGACTGCTTGCCAATCCCGAGGTGCGCGTTGTCCGCCGGGGCGCAGACCGCTCGAGACTCACACCCGACGTGCGGGACTTCCTGACTCAACCCGCGCCCCTCATCATCACCAAATCGGCGCTCCGCTCGACCGTTCACCGCCACGTGCACATGGATTATGTCGGCGCGAAAATCTTCGATACGAAAGGCAAGCTCATCGGGGAGCGCCGCTTCGTCGGCCTTTTCACCTCAACGGCCTACAGCCAATTGCCGGCCTCGATTCCGTTGCTGCGCCGCAAGACAGCCCAAGTGCTGGCGGCATCGGGGCTCCCTGCCGCGAGCCATGACGGCAAGTCGCTGCAACATATCCTCGACACCTTCCCGCGCGACGAGTTGTTCCAGATTTCCGAGAATGAGCTTCTCGCCACTGCCCTCGGAATCCTCAATCTCGGCGAACGCCCGAAGGTGAGGGTGTTCCTGCGTTTCGACCGCTTCGACCGCTATGTCTCCGCCCTCGTCTATGTGCCGCGCGAGCGCTACAGCGGGGCGGTGCGCGAAAAGATCCACGGCATCTTGGCGCGCGCGTTCAATGGACGCAAATCCGCCGCGACGCCGATGCTGGACGATGAAGCGCTGGCGCGCATCCACTACATCGTCGGGCGCAATCCCGGCGTTCGGCCAGAGGCGGATGTCAAAGAGCTGGAAAGCGAAATCCGCGCTGCGATCCGAAACTGGGACGATGGTCTGGCCGATGCGATGCGGCGCGAATATGCCGAGACGACAAGCAGCGTCGCGCTGCGCTATGCCAACGCCTTTCCCGCCGGCTATCGCGAGCGCTTCACGCCGGAGGAGGCCGTCGAGGATATCGGCCGCATCGACGCGGTCCTCAAGGGCAACGGCGCGGGTGGTGCGCTTACGGCGCACGCCTATGGACATCTCGACGACGCGGCCGATGCGGTGCGCCTCAAGCTTTTCGTGCACGGGGATTTCATCCCGCTTTCCGAATGTCTGCCGGTGTTCGAGAATCTTGGCCTCAAGGTCATCGCCGAAGATGCCTTTTCCTTAAGCCCGTTCGGCGAAGACGGCGAACCCAAAAAAGCTTCGCTGCAGAATATCCTGATGGTGCGCGCCGACAGCCAAGCGGTCGAGATCGAACGCTTGAAACCGCTTCTGGAAGATGCCTTCCACGCAGTTTGGGCGGGCCAAGCCGAATCCGACGGTTTCAACAAACTTGTGGTCGCGGCCGAACTTCCCTGGCGGGACATCACGATCCTGCGCGGCGTCGCGAAATTTCTGCGGCAGGCCGGTCTGACGCTCAGCCAGACCTATATGGAAAACGCACTGATCCGCAATCCGGCCATTGCTGTCCTGCTGGTGAACCTCTTCCACAGCGCTCACGATCCGGACCGCTTTGGCGATAACGCGGCACGCTCACGGACAGTGGACCAAATTCGCGAACAGATCGCAGCGGCGCTGGACGGCGTGCCGAGTGCCGATGATGACCGCATTATCCGCGCCATGCAGTCGGTTCTCGACGCCATGCTGCGGGTGGGCTTTTTCCAGACCGACGCGGACGGCAATCCGAAACCCTATCTCGTCTTCAAACTGGACAGCCGCCGCCTCGACATGCTGCCGGCGCCAAAGCCGCTGTGCGAGATGTTTCTCTATTCGCCCGAGGTCGAAGGCGTGCATTTGCGTTTCGGGAGAATCGCGCGTGGCGGCCTGCGCTGGTCGGACCGGGCCGAGGATTTCCGGACCGAAGTCTTAAGCCTTGCCAAGGCTCAACAGGTGAAGAACGCCGTTATCGTGCCGGTCGGCGCCAAAGGCGGCTTTTATCCCAAGCGCATCCCGGCAGGCGCGGCGCGCGAAATCGTGCAGGCGATAGGCATCGCCGCATACAAGACCTTTGTCGGCGCACTCCTCGATCTGACCGACAATATCGGACCGGACGGCAAGGTAATCCCGCCTTCCCATGTGATCCGTTATGATGGCGATGACCCCTATCTTGTGGTCGCCGCCGACAAGGGCACCGCGACATTTTCGGACATCGCCAATGGCATCGCGCTCGGCCGCGGCTTCTGGCTGGGCGATGCCTTCGCCTCGGGTGGCAGTCAGGGCTACGACCACAAGAAGATAGGCATCACCGCGCGCGGTGCCTGGGAGGCGGTGAAGCGTCATTTCCGCGAGCTCAACCGCGACATTCAGGCCGAGGCTTTCACCTGCGTGGGCGTGGGCGACATGTCGGGCGACGTCTTCGGCAATGCGATGCTGTGCTCGCAGGAGACCAAGCTGCTCGCCGCGTTCGATCATCGCCATATCTTCATCGATCCCTCGCCCGAGCCGCATGCGGCATGGGCCGAACGCAAGCGGCTCTTCGACCTCCCGCGTTCATCCTGGGCCGATTACGACGCGAAGCTGATCTCCCAAGGCGGCGGCGTCTTTCCGCGCAGCGCCAAGGAGATTGTCCTCTCCGACGAGATGAAACGCCTGAGCGGTATCGCCAAGGATCGGGTGACGCCCGCCGAATTCATCCGCGCGTTGTTGAGCGCAGACATCGATCTGCTCTTCTTTGGCGGCATCGGCACCTTCATCAAATCCTCGGCCCAAAGTCACGCAGATGCCGGCGACCGTGCGAACGACTCGCTGCGGGTGAACGGGCGCGAAGTGAAAGCGCGCGTTGTCGGGGAAGGCGCCAATTTGGGCGTCACGCAACTCGGCCGCATCGAATATGCGCGCGAGGGAGGACCCGAAGCGAAGGGCGGACGCATCGACACCGATGCCATCGACAATTCCGCCGGCGTCGACACGTCGGACCACGAGGTCAACATCAAGATCCTGATGAGCGGCCCGTTGCGGCGCGGCGAGCTCTCCGCTGACCAGCGCCTATCCATGCTCACCGCCATGACCGAAGACGTGGCGCGGCTGGTGCTCAAGAACAATTACGATCAGACATTGGCGCTGTCCGTGGCCGAATTGACCGCGCTCCGCGATCTCGATGCCGCCGCCCGCTACATGCGCGAGTTGGAGCGAAAAGGGGCGCTTAATCGCGAGGTGGAATATCTTCCGGCGGATGAAGCGATCCGGGCGCTTCTCCGCGATGGGCGGGGCTTCACGCGGCCGGAACTCGCCGTGCTGCTTGCCTATGCGAAGCTCGATCTATCGCACGCCATCGAACAGAGTGAGGTTCCGAGCGATGCCCATTTCGATGCATTATTGAAGGATTATTTTCCACCGCTCGCAGCGGAGCGCTTCGGGAGCGAGCTGAAACAACATCGCCTCGCGCGCGAAATCGTGGCGACCGAGCTTGCCAACAAGACGATCAATCTTGCGGGGCCGCTTTTCGCCCATCGCCTGCGTGAACTTTCCAACGCGCCGCTCTGGTGCGCCGCCCGCGCTTTCGCACTTGCCGATGGCGTGTTCGACCTCACGGCCCTCAAGGCGCGGATTTGTGCGCTCGATCTCAAAATACCGGCGCAAACCCAAAATTCCATGATGGCCGATATTGCCGAACTGCTGCGCCGGATCGGTCTCTGGTTCATCGTACAATCGCCCACGGGCGATATGACCGAAACGGTCAGGACCTATGGCGCGGGATTTGCCGCGCTCAAAGGACGATTCTCGACCCTGGTTTCGCCCTTGGAAGCGGGCGCTGCGGAAACGCGGATCGCGGCGCTCCAGAAAGCCGGCGTCCCGCTCGATGTCGCTGAGGATGTCGCCGTTCTTCCGCTTCTCGGCGCCGTTCCGGAAATCGTGCTTCTAGCTCAGACACGTGGCGTTTCCGTGGCCGATGCCGCGCGCGTTTACTTCGCCATGGGGGCGCTGGTCGGTTTGGACCGCTTGCGCGCGCTAGCGAGCCGGATTGTTACCGCCGATCATTGGGACCGGCTGGCTCTCCGCCGGATCATCGATGATCTCTATTCGGCGCAGCGCCTGCTTGCCGGGGATGCGCTTCTGCGTGTGGCGAACCTCCCTGTGGGCACCGACGCAACGGAGGCCTGGGCCAAGCTGCGTGCTCAGGAGATCGAGCGAACGGCGAGTTTTCTGTCCGAGCTTGCCGAGGGCGGCGATGCGTCGATCGCAAAATTGGCCCTCGCCAACAGCCAAATTCAGAAACTTGCAACGACTGCCTCGTCTTAGCGGCGATTCCCCCATCTGGTACGTAACGGGAACATGGGCCGCGATTGATAGCCGCGGCGGATTCGGCAATCATCCGCCACCCTCGCGTGTTTCCATCCCATGCACGAAGAACTCGAACTCCGTTTTGCCGCGCCCGAGCGTGAGCTGGCCCGCATCGCCAGAGGCTCGGCGCTGCACGGCCTCACCGTCGGACGCGCCGCGACGCGGCGTCTCAACAGCGTCTATTTTGACACGGCGGAGCTTTCGATCACGAAGGCCGGGCTCTCGCTGCGCGTGCGCAAGAACGGCCGCAAATATGTCCAGACGGTCAAAGAAGAAAACACCGGCGCGCTTGCCAGTACGCGCCGCGAATATGAGTCCGAGCTTTCTTCGCCGCTGCCCGATTTGGACCGCGTCCCCGATGAAAGGGTTCGCAATCGCGTTCAATCGCTTGCTGATGGCGCCCCCCTCGAACCGGTGATCGAAACCGATATCCTGCGCACCACGCGGTCGGTGAAGAGTTCCGCCGGAGACGAAGTCGAACTGGCGGTGGACCGCGGCGAGATACGCACACTGACAAATGGTCATGGGGCGCTTCCCGTGAGCGAGCTTGAACTGGAATTGAAGGGCGGCGCGCCCATCCTGCTCTACGACATCGCCCGACGCCTCTCGCGCAAAACGCCGCTCGCCATCAACCCCGAAAGCAAATCCGCCCGCGGATTGCGGGTTCTCGAAGGCCAGGCAATCGACACGCACAAAGCCGGACGCGCCGATCTGCTGCCCGACTGCACGGCCGAGGAAGCCTTCCGCGCCACCTTGCTGCATTGCCTGCGCCATGTCGCGCGGAACATCCCGGCCGTTGCCGAGGCGCGTTTGCCCGAAGGCGTGCATCAGATCCGTGTGGGTTTGAGGCGGCTGCGTGCGGCTCTCTCCGCGTCAGGCGATGAGTTTCGCGTCCGCGCGCTCGAAACGTTGCGAGAGCGCGCCAGTTTGCTGGCCGATATTTTTGGCGAGACCCGCGAACTCGATGTGTTCGCCACGGAATTGCTTGCACCTGTGGAGGAAGCGGCGAAAAAACCGGGCTTGGCGCCGTTGAGGCTGATCGTTGAAGAGCTCCGCCGGGAATCCTGGGACCGCACGGTCGCGCTTGTGCGATCCGACGATTTCACCGGTTTCCTGCTCGACCTGGCTGCGGCAATCGAGACGAGAGTCTGGCGCGAATCGGCCACACCCGAACAATTGATCGCCTTCCTGAAGCCCGCCCGGGACCTTGCGGCGGAGACGCTCGATAAGAGACTCAAGCAGGCCTGCAAGCGTGCCAAGCATCTTTCCTCGCTCAACGTGCAAGAGCGCCACCGACTGCGCCTCGCTCTGAAGAAGCTGCGTTATTCCGCGGAGTTCTTCGCGCCGATTTTTGCCGCCAAGCCGGTCTCGGCGTTTCTCGAACGGTTGAGCAAATTGCAGGATCTGTTCGGCACGTTGAACGATGCGGCGATGGCCGAGACGATATTGCGCCACATCAACGAGCACGCGGGCGAGCACAGCGGAGTGGAATTGCTGGAAGCCTCATCTTTCGTCGATGGCTGGCATCAGAGCCGCGTCGAGCTCACTTGGGAAAAAGCGAAGAAGCGCTGGAAGCGCTTCATCAAGACCGAGCTGTTCTGGCGGAAATAGACGATCCCAACATCGCTCAAAGATTGATCGTCGCGATCACCGGGACATGATCCGAAGGACGCAGCCAGCCGCGCGCATCTTTCAGGATCGCATGCTCCGAGACGCTGTCGCGCAAAGCTTTGCTCACCCAGATATGGTCCAGCCGGCGCCCGCGGTCTGAAGCCTCCCAATCGTGCGCGCGATAGCTCCACCAGGAATAGATCTTCTCGTCATGCGGCACGAAGCCGCGCGTGACGTCGTGCCATTCGAACGCGTCCTTCGCGGCCCCGAGAAGTTCGGTCTCGATCGGGGTGTGACTCACCACATCGAGAAGCTGCTTGTGGCTCCAGACGTCATTCTCCAACGGGGCGACATTCAGATCGCCGACGAGGGCGATGGGATCGCTTTTCTGGCTGCCATGCCTAGCGAAGCAGGTTTCCATCTCGCGCAGGAAGTCGAGCTTATGGGCGAATTTGGGATTCTTCGTCGCGTCGGGAATATCGCCGCCGGCAGGAACGTAAAAATTGTGCAGCTCCAGTCCCGCCTCGAAATGCGCCGAGACATGGCGGGTGTCGTCCTTGCCGCAGAAGGACAACGCATCGGTCTTGCGAAAGGGTAGCCGCGAAAGGATGGCGACGCCGTGATAGCCCTTCTGGCCATTGATCGCCTGATGGACATAACCGAGGCTGTGGAACACATCCGCCGGGAAGAGCTCGTCCCGGACCTTGGTTTCCTGGAGGCAAAGCACGTCGGGCGCGTGGCTTTTGAGGAGTTGGCCTGCGAGCTCGGCGCGCAGGCGAACCGAATTGATGTTCCAGGTAGCGAGTTTGATCGAGGCCATGGGTCCTTATTGTTTCCTTAATCATCTCTCTCCATATTGCAAGTGCACAGCAAATGGTGCAGTGCAGTATGGAGTGTGAGATGACTGAGTTGAGTTTGCGTAGCGTCCGGCCGGTTCCGCCCAAAGAGATTGCCTCTATTAGCGCGCGTTTCCTAACCGGGATTGTTATTGGATTTGCCGGGGTACTTTGTCTCCTTCCCTTCCTGGTCTATTTCACGGGCTGAGACTCCGTTCGGGCAGCGCTAACCCGATTGTCGTGGGATTCCAATGGCCAACGAGCCCGTGGCGCGGCGTCCAGCGCGTCACATAGACCCAACGCCAGCCGTTCCACACCGGCCCAGGCCACCATAGCCCCATTATCTGTACACAGAGCCGGCGGTGCCAGGGAAAGCACAAATCCTTGCTCAGCGGCGAGACCGGCCAGCCCGCGACGGATGGGTCCGTTTGCCGCCACACCCCCTGCGGCAACGAAATTCAACCGGCCGTTGATGTTGCCGGACGAAGCTCGAAATTGCTGCATCGCGGCATGAACGCGGTCGATGAGCACATCGACCACGGCGGACTGAAAACACGCTGCGAGGTCTGCTTTGCCCTGGTCGGTCAGGGGCGTCTTCCCCCGGACGATCTGCCTAACGGCCGTCTTCAAGCCGGAGAAGGAGAAGTCCGAACCCTCCCGTCCCATCATCGGCCGCGGCAAAGAGAAGCGCCGAGGGTTGCCCTCACGCGCCAGGCGCTCGATCTCAGGACCACCTGGATAGGGAAGACCTAGAAGCTTCGCGGTCTTATCGAAGGCCTCCCCGACGGCATCGTCGATGGTCGCGCCATATAGGGAATAGGAACCGACCCCTTCGGCCGACATCAGCTGACAGTGGCCGCCCGATATCAGAAGCAGCAGGAAGGGGAACTCCACCCCTTCGGAAAGCCGGGCGGAAAGGGCGTGGGCTTCGAGATGATTGACGGCAATCAGGGGCTTCCCGGACGCCAGCGCCAGGGCCTTTGCCGACACCAAACCCACCATCACGCCGCCGATGAGACCCGGGCCGGCGGTCGCAGCCACCGCGTCGATGTCGGTAAGCGCAACGCCCGCTTGATCGAGCGCCTGCGCAACGACGCCGTCCAAGAGCTCGACATGAGCGCGAGCGGCGATCTCCGGCACCACCCCGCCATAGGGGCGGTGCTCCGCCACCTGGCTGAACATCACATTGGAAAGAATCTGGCCCGGCCCCGGCGGGAACCCGCGCACGACCGCGGCCGCGGTCTCGTCGCAGCTTGTTTCCAGACCGAGAACGATCAAAGGTTTTGGCGGCATGGCTCCGATCTATGATAGAGGGCGTGCCAAAGTCCAACCCCATATACAGTCCATGAGCACACCCATCCTGCGCCTGGCCACTCGCGGCTCCCCCTTGGCGCTCGCGCAGGCCCATCTTGTGCGGGCTTCGCTTGCCGATATCGACGCGGTGGCCGCGACCGCCGGCCCGGGTCTCATCGGCGGCGTGATGGTGGGTTTGGTGTCGGCAAAGGCCCTGGCGCTCGGTTGCGGGAAG
>DASQIQ010000462.1:0-4123 GCA_035631495.1 Micropepsaceae bacterium | reverse complement strand
GAAATACGGCACCTTGGGATGCGCCTCTTCCATCGCCGCGGCCATTGCCGCGCCGCGCGCCAGGCGGGGCAGACCCGTCAGCCTGAGGATCACCGGCAGCATGCGCAATTCATCGGCGAGACGCGGCGATGTTTCTTGGGTGTGGGGCGGGATCCATGCCGCGGCAGCCAGCCCGTCGGCGGTGATCCAGGTCTCCCCATACGGGACGGTCCGGCTTTCCAGGATCCACCCGAAGAAGCGCCGCAGCGCAGGCTCGCGCGCATCGCCATCGCGCACCAGCCAATTGAAAACCGGATCATGCGCGAAGATTGCGGCGAAGAGACGCGCGATGCGCGGCACATCCTGCGGCGTTGCGCGCCGCATCGGCATTGCGGCTGCGGCGTTCATAGGCGCTCCGACAGCGCAATCGCCACGCGGCAGGAGAACCGGATGGCGCCGGACAGCAGCGCATAGCCAACGGCCTCGCTCGCGCCACGCTCCAGCGCTTCGTCGCGATGGGCGCATTCCTCGGCGTGGAATTCTTGGATGGCGGATTTGAGTTCCGGTTCCGAGGCCCCGAGCCGCTCGATCTGCCTCGCGTAATGTTCATCGATCACATCTTCGACCGCCACCGTGCAAGCCATCGCTGCCTTTTCGCCCATCAAGGCCGTTGCCGCGCCGAGCGCAAAGCCTGCAGCGCGCCAAACCGGTTCCAGCGCCGTGGGCCGCACGGCGCGTTCCTTCACCATGCGGTCAAACGTGTCAAAATGTTTCTGTTCTTGCGCCGCCATGCGCCGAATCGCCCGCACATTGTCCGACGAAGCCGGATTTCGCCCCAGGACGGCCAGCTGGCCTTCATAGATGCGCAGCGCGCCGAATTCGCCCGCATGATCGACCCGGATCATGGCGTCGATTTCCGAAAGGAGAGGTTTCTGCGTTCCCGGCAGCGCCGGACGCGTTCCCCGCAACTCTGCTTTGGCCCGAACCGCCATTGCGTTGACTATGCCTTTGTCCGCCGCAGCAGGGACCAGACGAAGAGTGCGGCTCCGAACGAGAAGACCGCATTGTACCCCGCGAGCGAGATGCCAAACAGCCGCCACTGCGCTTCATCGCAACGCACGATCTGCAGGGGCTTGAAATCGTCGCGGCCCGGCACGTAACCGAACCCTGTGCACTCGGCCGGACCGGGCCATAGCTTCCATTCGACCCCCGCGTGGAAGATGCCAATCGCGCCAGAAATTGCGAGTGCGAACATAGCGAGGATCGCGAGGGTCCGGGCGAGCGAGACGGGCACGGCCCTGGCAGCCACCCCCCCCCCGCCCACCAACCCGAAAAGGATCGCCGCGCCATGCGGCCAACGCTGCCAGATGCACATTTCGCAGGGGGCGAGCCCCCCCAAATATTGGAAGGCAAATGCCCCCAGGAGCAGGGCGGCGCTGATCGCTCCGGCCAAAAGGGCAGGCAGGGCTTCGGTTTGCCCGGCCAAAGCTTGGCCTTTGCTGCTGAGCGAGGTCATCGAAAGAGACTATTGACCTTTCCGGGATTTTAAGCCACCGGCCTAAATGACGCGGTTTTTCTACTTTCTTCGATCACTGTTCGGCAAGGCGAACGATGATATCAATATTTTCCTGCAATCCTCAAAAGACACTGTCTTTTCAATCACATAATAAAGATCGCCGGAACCCGAATTTTGGGCTTGGACTGCGGCCGGAGGCCGGGTTTAATAGCAGCCGCCGAAGCAATCTGCACAAGCAATGTATGTGCGAATTGTGAAGGTCAACGCAAAAAATTTAATCGGATCTTAAACGCGGCAAAGCTCGCGTCGTGGGGACTTTCGAGGATGGGCGCGCAAAGAAAATTCCGTGATGCAAACGCAAGACCGGCGCGACGGGTCAAGCGCGAGCTGCTGAAGATCGACGGCAAATCCATTGAAGTGATTCTTCGCACCAATCCGCGTGCGCGCCGCTTCATCGTCAAGGTCGATCCGTCGACGGGCGAGGTTTCGGTCGTTGCGCCATCGTCGCGTTCGTTTGATCGTGCGCTCGACTTCGCGCGCAAGGAGAAGGATTGGATCGCAGGCCGGCTCGCCGACGTTCCGCAACCGGTACAGCTTGAGTTCGGTTCGGTGGTGATGTTCAAGGGAATCGAACATGTGATCCGCTCGGGCGACAGCAAGGGTTCACCGGTCTGGATCGATCGCGACGGCGCGCGTCCGACGATCCGAGTCGGCGGCAGGCCCGAACACGCCTCACGCAGACTTCTGGACTGGTTGAAGCGCGAAGCCAGAAAGCGGATCGACGAACGCGTTGCCACTTACGCGACAGCGCTAGCCGTTCGTCCCAAGCGCATCACCATCCGCGACACGTCAAGCCGCTGGGGCTCGTGCTCGTCGGCCCGGAGTCTATCTTTCTCCTGGCGGCTCATCCTCGCGCCCCCGTCGGTGCTGGATTACGTCGTGGCCCATGAAGTCGCACATTTACGCGAGCTCAATCACAAGCCGCGCTTCTGGCGGCTGGTGGAAACGCTGGTCCCGGAAATCGAGAAGAGCCAGACATGGCTGTCGACGCATGGCGCCTTGCTTCACCGCTACGCGCCACGCAACCGGCCGATCGATTAGACGCGTCTTCCTATTTGTTCCGATCGCCGAAAATCGCGGTGCCGATTCGCACGTGAGTCGCGCCGAAACGGATCGCGGTCTCGAAATCCTCGCTCATTCCCATACTCAGCGAGGAGAGGCCGGACTCGCGCGCCAGCTTCTGGAGCAGCGCGAAATGAAGGGCCGGTTGCTCGCCCAGCGGCGGAATGCACATTAAGCCGACGACGGGAAGCTCCAATCTATCCCGGCAGTGACGGACGAAGGCGGGCGTATCCTTGGGCGCGATGCCGGATTTTTGCGCTTCATCGCCGGTGTTCACTTCGACAAAAAGCTGCAGCTTCTTGGGCCTTCTTGTCAGCTCGGTTTTGAGAGCATCGGCCAATTTTTCCCGGTCCAGGGAGTGAATGGCATCGAATAACTCGACCGCCTCGCGTGCCTTGTTGGTCTGCAAGGGGCCGATGAGATGCAGCTCGACGTTTGGGAAGCGCGCGCGCAATTCCGGCCATTTCGTTTTGGCCTCCTGTACCCGGTTCTCGCCAAAGCATGACTGGCCGCTTTCGAGGACCGGCAGGATGCGCTCGGGCCCGTGGCCCTTGGCCACCGCGATCAGGCGGGTTTCGTTTGCCGGCGCGATCGCAGCTTTTCGGGCCGCCTCGATGCGGGCCAGAACGGCCTTGAGATTCCCGGCGGGATTGGCGGATATGGTCGCGAGTGTGGAGGTCACGAAATGCCATCGGCGGTGGAGCGTGCGAAACTAGCAAGGGCGGCTCTCGCCCTCAATGCGGGCTCGCCCCTGCCGTCTTTGATCTTGATGACGGATGAGAAGCGTATGCGCGATCCGGTTGCGGCAGCCCGGCTGCTGCCCAAAGGCGCCGCGATTATCTTGCGGCACACAATGGCCGAGACGCGTCGCGTGCTCGCGCAAGCGCTGAGCCGCATCGCCCACGAACGCGGGCTCCTGCTTCTCATCGCCGGCGATGCCGCGCTGGCCGCGCGTATCGGGGCCGACGGTCTACATTTGCCCGAGACACGCGCATCTGAAGCCAAACATTGGAAGTGCGCGCATCCGTCATGGCTGATCACCGCCGCGGCCCATTCGGAACGCGCGCTCGTCAGCGCTGCGCGCGCCGGGGCCGACGTAGCGCTTCTTGCGCCCGCATTCCCGACGTTGAGTCATCGGGGGCGCGCCTCTCTGGGCGTGGCGCGATTGCGGCTGATGGCTCAGCGCGCCATCCTTCCTGTCTATGCATTGGGCGGGGTCAATGCGCAAAATGTGCAGCGTTTCGCCGGCGCGCGGCTTGCCGGCATCGCCGCCATCGATGGCCTTCAGAGTTCGTAGGAAAGAAGCAGGAATCCCGCATTCATGCGCAGCCTGGTTGATCCGTTGTAAAACACGCCGGCATTGCGCGAATAATCATACCATTGCCAGCCGCCGGTGAGTTGCAGATTGTCGTTGAGTTTGTATCCGGCCGAAAGCTGATAACCAGTGATATCGTAGTCGACCGGCCCCTTGGCATTCGCGAGGGAATATTCGCCTCCTGCAATCCA
>DASQIQ010000461.1:0-16718 GCA_035631495.1 Micropepsaceae bacterium | reverse complement strand
CGCTGACCTGTTTCGATCGCGCTCTGGCGCTCAAGCCCGATTACGCGCCGGCGATGCTCAACCGCGGCAACGTCCTTTCCCAGATGGGCCGCTTCGCCGATGCGCTGGCAAGTTACGATCTGGCGCAGGCGCTGATGCCCGCCTCGGGAGAGCTGACGATGAACCGCGGCAATGCGCTGTTCGAGCTCGAACGCTACGCCGAAGCGCTTGCCAGCTATGATGCGGCGCTCAAGCAAGACCATCGCGAACCACTGCTTTGGAACAATCGCGGCAATGCGCTGAGCGAACTTGGCCGGGACCAGGATGCGGTCGCAAGTTTCACCCGCGCCTTGGCGCTCGAGCCCGCCTACGCCGATGCTTTGGTGAATCGCGGCAACGCCCTCGTCAAGCTCGAGCGCGACGTCGAGGCGCTTGCCGATTTTACGAAGGCCCTTGTCATCGAACCCGACAATATCGAAGCGTTGGACAGCCGGGGCCATTTGCTTCTCAGGGGAAAGCAGGCCATCGAAGCGCTCGCCTCGTTCGATCGCATTCTGGTGCTCGACCCTGCGCATGGCGAAGCAGCGAGCGGGCGGGGAGTCGCGCTCATCGGATTGAAACGCGAGGAGGAAGCCCTCGCCGCTTTCGATTCTGCGCTTCAGATCGCCCAGAGCGCCGAGGTCCTCAGCAACCGCGCGAGCGCGCTGGCGCGTCTGAAACGCTATGAGGACGCGCTGATAGACGCTGATCGCGCGCTGGCTCTCGATCCTGTCAATGGAGCCGCATGGCACAATCGCGGCAGCGCCTTGGCCGGGCTGAAGCGGTACAGGGAGGCGCTTGTCTGTTACGACAAGGCGCTCGCCCTCTCGCCGGAGAGTTCCAATACATGGAACAATCGCGGCGCGACCATGCTGTCATTGAAGCAAGACGAGGCGGCGCTCCCCTATTTCGAGACGGCATTGCGGCTCAATCCTGATGACGCCGACGCCTGGAGCAATCGCGCGCGTGCGTTCTCGACGCTCAAGCGCTTCCCCGACGCCATCGCCGATAGCGAGAGAGCGCTCGCGCTTGATCCCGATCACGCGGGGGCCATGCGCATCGGATTTCACTCGCGCCTTCACGCTTGCGATTGGCGGCGGCGGGACGAGGACAAAAAGCGGATCACCGCCGGCCTGATCTCCGGATCGCGGGTCATCGAGACGCTCGATCACCGCGGTCTGTGCGATTCGGAAAGCGAGCATCTTGCCGCCGCGCGGTTATGGGTGGCCGACGAATGCCCGCCCGCGGCCACTCCGTTATGGCGCGGAGAGCGCTACCGCCATGACAAGATCCGCATCGCCTATCTCTCGACCGATCTTCGTGCGCATGCCGTCGCCTCTCTGATCGTCGGTATCTTCGAGCATCACCACAAAGACCATTTCGAGACCATTGCCATCTCGTTCGGCCGCGACGACAAAAGCGAAACCCGCGCGCGCATCGAAACCGCGTTCGACCGCTTCATCGACGTGACTGAGATGAGCGATTCCGAGGTCGCCGCCATGATGCGCGAAATGGAGATCGATATCGCGATCGATCTCAACGGCTATACGGGGGACCCGCGCACCGCCATCCTGGCGTATCGGCCAGCGCCGCTGCAGGTCAACTATCTCGGCTATCCCGGCACCATGGGCGCGCCCTATATCGACTACATCATCGCCGACCGGATCATCATCCCCGAGGATCAGCAAAGCCATTACAGCGAAAAGATCGTCTATCTGCCCGACGCCTATCAAGCCAATGACCGCAAGCGCCGTGTCGCGGATCGGACACCGTCCCGAACCGAAGCTGGATTGCCGGAGCACGGCTTCGTCTTCGCCTCCTTCAACAACACCTACAAGATCGGGCCGGAGGTCTTCGACGCCTGGATGCGGCTGTTGCGCGGCATCGATGGCAGCGTGTTGTGGCTTCTGGAAGACAATTCGATCGCGGGGGCGAACGTCAGGCGCGAAGCCCAGCTGCGCGGGATCGCGCCCGAACGGCTCATCTTCGCGCCGCGCGCCAAACCGGACGAGCATCTGGCGCGGCATCGTCTCGCCGACCTCTTCCTCGACACGCTCCCCTACAACGCCCATACCACCGCCAGCGATGCCCTCTGGATGGGCTTGCCGCTTGTGACCTGCCCCGGCAGCACCTTCCCCGGCCGGGTGGCCGCAAGCCTGTTGCGCGCGATCGGCCTACCCGAGCTGGTAACGGACACCCTTGCGGACTACGAAGCATTGGCGTTGGAACTCGCGCGCGAGCCCGCCGCCCTGACCGCGATCAAGGCGAAGCTCGTGGCCAATCGCGACAGCCATCCGATGTTCGATACGGCGCGGTTCACGCGTTACCTCGAAGCCGCCTATTCGACGATGTGGGAGCGCCAGCAGCGCGGCGACGCGCCGGAGAGCTTCTCAGTAGCGGCGATCCCCTAACCCTATTGCGGCGTGGGGCCCTGGCTGACCCGCACGAGATCGCCGGGACGCACCCATTTCCTGAACGCCGCCTGCACATCCGCAGGGCTCAAAGCGATGTAGCGCCGGGCGGCGTTCGTGGGTTCGTCGAGCGGCAAGTCCAGCTCCCAGCGGCCGGCAAGCGCGCGCGCAATGCGCCCGACGCTGGATTCGCCCAAAGGCATCTCGCGAAGCATCAACGCCTTGGTCCGTTGCAGTTCATCCGCGCCCACCGGGGTATCCTGCATCTGCTTGAGCTCTTGAACGATGATGGCGTGGGCCTTGGAGACGTTTTCCGGATCGGAGGCGAATTGCACAATGTAATTGCCGCGCGTCTTACCGGCGTTCAAGTCGGAACCGACCGAATAGACCAATCCGGCATTCTTTCTCAGATCGATGGAAAGCCGCGTTGCATAGAAGCTGCCGCCAAGCACGCCATTGCCCAGTTGCAGCGCATAATAATCGGGGTCGGAACGCGTGATGCCCATGTTCTGCGCCAACACAACGCTGTCCTGGACCCGGCTTTCATCGGGCACAGCGACCACATTGGCTTTGTTCGGCGGCGCGGTCGGCAAATCGGTGGACGGCTTGGGACCTTCGGCCTTCCAGCCGCCGAAATATTTCTCGATTTCCGTGCGGGCGCGCTCGGGCGTGATGCGGCCTATCACCACAATGCTGGCAAGATCGGGCCGGAAGGCTGTGCGGTAATAGCCCTTGACGTCATCGATGGTGATCGAGCGCACGCTTTCGGGCGTCGCATCGCGCAAGGTGGGATCGCCTTTCGGGTACAATGCCTCGCGCAGAGAGCGCTGCATCAGATAGCCGGGGCTCTTAAGCTGTGCAGCCACGACGCGCGCCACCTGTCCCTTGATGATCTCCAGCGCGTCTTTCGGGAAAGCGGGATGGAGCTCATTGTCGGCCAAGAGCTCGACGCCGCGGTCGAGATCACGCGTAAGGACTTGGATCGAAAAGTCGGTACCGGCATCTTCCTCGGCGCCGATTTTATCCAGCGCTTCCTGGAACGCGATCCGATCGAGTTTTTCGCTGCCGTAATCGAAGAGCTGGGAAATCACCTGCGACATGCCTTCCTTGCCCTGGGGCACCAGAAGCTCGGGGCGCGTCTTGATATGGCCATAGACGGTGACCGTGTCGCTGACGTCTTCGGGCTGCACGATGAGCGTCAGACCATTGGACAGCGTGGTCACGGTGGGATGGATGGTGGAAGCGGGCACATTCAGCCGGCTCAATGCGCTCTCCGCCCAATCGGGAAGCGCGGTCGGCTTTGCTTCACCGAGCGAGATGGCTTCCTGGCCGCCGAAGCCGTTGGACGCGACCGGCCGTCCGCCACCACGCGGCACCAGCACGGCCGAAATCGCGCGGTTGAGATTGAGGTAGGCCCTCGCGACGCGGTTCACGTCGGCGACGGTGACCTTTTTGATTCGCTCCAGATCTTCGTCGGGCGAACGCAGATTGTAGACCGCCACCGCCTCCGACCAGATCGAGGCGAGGCCCGCGATCGAGTTCTTCTGGAATTCCGCCTGACGCTCTTCCTGAACCTTCGCGGCCTCCACGAGATCGGACGGTACGCCCTGATCGAGGATCTTCTGCAGCGTGGTGCGAAGCTCGGTCTCGGCCAATTTCGCATCGCCGTCGGCAGGGAAGGCAAGCGTGGCATAGGCCATGCCGACCTTGGGCAGCGGATTGAGCGAAAAGCCCGTGGACAGCGCCTTGCCTTCCGGCACGAGAGCGAACAGATCGCTTCGCTCGCTATTCAGCACGTCGGAAAGAACTTCGAGCGCGGGAAAATCCGGGCTCTCGAGGCCGGGTATCCGCGTCGCCAGCACCATCGTCCCGTTGGCGGTGTTGGTGGGAACGGTAAAGGGCTCCGTCGCGGCGATCGGCTTGGGATTGATCCCCGGATGGACCGGAAGGGTCTTGCGCGGGATCGCGCCGAACATGGTCCGCACTTTGGCGAGTGTCGCCTGCGGATCGAGATCGCCCACCACCACCAGGATGGCGTTATTGGGCGCGTACCATTTGCCGTAGAACTCTTTCAGCGCCGCGGCCGTTGTCTTTTCGAAAGACGGCCGGCTGCCGAGGGCATCATGTTCATAGGGCGTGCCCGCGAACATGATCTCCCGCAATTTGGAGAACAGAACGTAATTGGGGCTCGAAATATCCTGTGCCACTTCCTGCGAGATGGCGCCGCGCTCCTGATCCCAATCCTTCTGATCCGCCAAGATGCCTTGCATCCGCGTCGCTTCGATGCGCAGCGCAACGTCGATATCTTCCGAAGGGACGGTGAAGAGAAATTGGGTCAGGTTCTCACGGGTGTTGGCATTGAAATTGCCGCCCATGACGCTGCCGATATTGGCGAGCTGATCGGCCGTGAGGCCCGGGCTGCCGCGGAACATCATATGTTCCAGCGCATGGGCCGTGCCGGGAAAGCCGTCTGGCGTATCGTTGGAACCGACGAGATAATTCACCGAGGTTGCGACCACGGGTGCGAGCGTATTGCGCACCAGGATCACGCGAAGACCGTTCGGCAGAGTGGCGCGAAGAACGCCAGGCTCGGCTACGGGCTGCGCCGCGGCCGCGGGCGCCGGAGCCGTCCAGACAAGATTTGCGATGCCAAAAGCAGCGACGGCAAGACCGCCCGCCAAGGCACTGGCCAAACCAAAACGGCGCGCATGTTTGGCGCGAGAATTGCCCATGGAAAGCTCCCGATGCTTGTCGAGTGGCCGACGTCAATCCTATTCGGCGAATAGATTTAGCTTACCGCTTTCATAGCACATCCTTTTCAATCCTTTAGGGTGTTCACTTCCCTGTCAGACTTGGAGAATCGCCTTGGGTAGCCAACAAGCCGTTGGAGCGCCGGGATTTTTCGGCGTTTAACGGGGCGGCGAGGTTGCCGGAACATCAAAGCCCGCGGCAGCGAAGATGCGGCCGGCTTCGCCGCTTCTGAGATAGGCAAGGAACCGGGCGGCGTCGGGACCAGCGTCTTTGGTGAGCGCTGCGGGGTATAGAATCGGTTCATGCGTGTCGACGGGGAACGTCGCGACCACGCGCACGCGCGGCTCGACCCGCGCATCGGTCGCGTAGACGATTCCCAACGGCGCCTCCCCTCTTGCGACATAGGCCAAAGTGGCGCGCACGTCTTCCCCCTGGGCCAGATGGTCCTTGACACTGTCCCACACACCCAGCGCGGTGAGGGCCGCCTTGCCGTAGCGCCCGGCTGGAACGGATTCGACGGTGGCAAGTGCAAGACGCCCGCCGCGCAATGCTTCGGCCAGTTTGAATCGCGGGGCGATGGAAAGCGTGATCTTCGAATCGGCGGGCGCTACCAGGACAAGCCGGTTGCGCAGCAGGTTTGTCCGCGTGGCCTTGGCGATCAAATTCTTGCTTTCGAGATAATCCATCGACTCGCTATCGGCGGAAATGAACAGATCCGCCCCGGCGCTTGCTTCGATCTGCTTGGCCAGGATCATGGACGCGGCAAAAGAAAAGACCACCTTCTTGCCGCTTGCCGATTCATAGCGCTTACCCACCTCCTGCAGCACATTGGTCAGCGAGGCCGCGGCAAGCACGGTGACGGGGCGCGCGCCTTGCGCAATGGCAACGAACGGCATCAGCACGAGAAGCGCGGCCGCGAGGCCGACACGCAGGCCGCGAGACTTGAACATCCCTCTACCCCTATGTGATATTCAGGTAAATATCACGTTGCCGCGCGGTGCGGCAAGCTCTGGACGAAACCCGCCGGCCCTAGCAACATCCCCCCATGACGCGCCTTTCCATTCGCATCGATTTCGAAGGCTCCGAAGCGTTTGGCCCCGGCAAAGTACGCTTGCTGGAGCTGATCGAGGAGCACGGTTCCATTCGCGGTGCGGCTGCGGCCATGAATATGAGCTATCGCCACGCCTGGCTCTTGCTGCAGGCGGTGGAAGATACGTTCGGCGCTCCGGTGATCACGACCGCAACCGGGGGCGCCAGAGGAGGCGGCGCCAAGCTGACCGATTTGGGCAAGACCGTCATCGCGCGCTATCGCAGCATCGAGGCGCAGGCCGCGCACGCCGCCGCCGGCGAACTGACGGAATTGACAAAGGCGGCCCATGGGGCCTTGCCGGACGAACGCTCGGGCAAGCGGCGCGAACGCGGATCGCATTAGCCTGGGATGGCAGGCACGAGACCCAAGGTTAACTCAAGCAAGGGTCTGTGCATGGCGTTGGAGAGATATCGGGCCGCGGCGAATCTGTTCTGCCGTTTGGCCTTGGCGAATGCGCGGCCGCACCCTAGGCGCTCGCTGGAGGAGCGGCTCGCCATGTTGCCGCTCAAAGCCGCGCCGGTATCGCGCCCGGTGACGATTTTCTGGGACGATCATCAAGTCCCATTCATCGAAGCGCAAAGTGATGAGGACCTCGCCGCCGCTCTGGGTGCCGTCCACGCTCATTTGCGGCTGGGACAAATGGAATTGATGCGACGGCTCGCGCAAGGAAGGGTCAGCGAGATGGTAGGACGGTTCGGCCTCGGCCTCGACCGTCTGATCCGAACGTTCGATATCGGGCGCGCCGTGCCGCGCATCCTTGCCACCATGCCTGCCGAGACACGAATCTGGCTCGAAAGTTTTGCGCGCGGCATCAATCATTGCCTGGACCACGCAACGGAGCGCCCTCGCGAATTTGCGTTGCTGGATTTGAAGCGCGAACCCTGGACCATCGGCGATCTCGTCATGCTCGGCCGGCTGATTGCGGCGGACGTAAACTGGATCGTCTGGCTGCGTCTGCTGAAATTTCGCGCAAAGCCCGATTGGCCCCAACTCTGGCAAAGGCTGCTGCAACACGACATGCTCTCATACCAAAGCGATAACAGCGCGGGAGCCATCTCAGACGCGGCCCAAGCGTTGACCGGCGGAGCGCTGCGCTCGGGAAGCAATTCGCTGGCTGTGGCGGCCGCACGCAGTGAAAGCGGGGGCGCATTGATCGCCAGCGACCCGCACCTTTCGATAACCCTGCCCAATCTGTGGCTGCTGGCAGGCGTGAAGTCGCCGTCACATCACGCTGTGGGTCTGATGGTGCCGGGAATTCCCTTCATCGCCATCGGCCGCAATCCATGGGTAGCCTGGGGCGGCGCCAGCCTCCACGCGGCGAGCAGCGACCTTCTTGAGGTGCCAAGCGGCACTGCGCTCGGCGAGCGCATAGAAACGATCAGCGTTCGCGGGGAAGCCGACCTCATTTTGCGCGTTGCCGAATCCCCCTGGGGACCGGTGGTGAGCGATCTTCCGGCATTTGGTTCGGGCAATGCAAAACTGGCGATGCGCTGGATGGGGCATGAGCCGAGCGATGAATTCACCGCCATGCTCCGCGCGGGCAGAGCGCGAAACTGGGACGAGTTCCGCAACGCCTTCTACGGTTATGCGCTGCCCGGTCTGGAAATGATCTTCGCCGATGCTTGCGGACATATCGGCCAGCTCATGGCGGCGAAGCTGCCGCACCGGAAAAATTCCAAGCCGCCCGATATTGTGAGCAACACCGAAAATGATTGGGATTCGCCCATTCAAAGCGCGGAGCTACCGGCCCGCTTCGATCCGCCGGAGGGGTTTGTTGCCTCTGCCAATGCGCGCCCTAAAAACCGCGCCCCGATCGTCGGCTTCCATTTCTCTCCGCGGGATCGCATGACGCGGCTTGAGCATCTGCTCTCCAAAGACAGCGCGCTCTCGGTTCCCGGATTGATGCGGATTCAACGCGACGTGCATCTGGCCGCCGCTTTGGCCAAACGCGACATATTGATGGAGTGGCTTCGGGCAGCCCCCTTGGAATCGATCCGAACAAGACGATTGTGCGACGCGCTGAAAAACTGGGACGGCAATTACGATGCGCAATCGCCCGGCGCCAATGCTTTCGAGCTCTTGTTCTTTCATCTGGCCCGCGAGCTGGTGCCGGCCCCACGCCGTTCCGCCTACGAGGCCGCCTGGGGAACGCGCGCGCTCACCTGGGACGACATCATGGCCGCTCCCAAAGGAACTCGTCTGCCGGCATTGGGTCGCGCCGCCCGAAAGGCAGCCCGGGATTTCAAGCGCGCCGTGCCTTGGGGCGAACGGCACCGCCTGCGTCTGACCCACCCGTTCGGTCTTATTCCCATCACCGGGCGGAGCTATCGTTTTGCCGATCTTCCCGTTGCGGGTACATCCGAAAGCCTGATGAAGACCGCGCACGGCCTGACCAATCGGCGGCACCATGCAAGTTACGGCTCCGTGGCCCGCCATATCTCGGATCTCTCCGATCCCGACCGCAACTATTTCGCGCTTTTGGGTGGACAAGACGGCTCGTTCGGCAGCGCAAATTTCATCGATCAACTAGGGTTGTGGCAGCGCGGCGAATATATTGCGTTGCCATTGCGTGTCTCATCGGTGGCCAGGAGTTTCCGCCACCGCACTGTTCTTTTGCCCGGTCAAAGCCCGTGATCGACGGCACGCCTTTCCTCAAGCTTCATGCGCGCCGGCGCGGCGCGGCGTTGAATCGGCAGGACGCCGTAGCTGAGCAGGAAAGGCAGCTCATAAGGCTGGTGCGGCACGCGCAAGATACTCGGTTCGGACGCGATCATTCCCTTGCCAAGATCACGTCGCCTGTTGAATTTCAAGCACGTGTCCCCTTGCGCCGCTACGAAGATATGTGGCGCGACTATTGGCAGCCGGCTTTCCCCAGCCTCCTCGATTGCACCTGGCCCGGCACCATCCCCTATTTTGCCCTGAGTTCGGGCACGACCAGCGGCACGACGAAATACATCCCGTGTTCGCGCGAGATGACCAAAGCCAATGACCGCGCGGCGCTCGATGTGCTGGCGGATCACATCGCCAACAGACCCCATAGCCGCGTGCTCGGCGGCAAGAGCTTCATGCTCGGCGGCAGCACGGAACTGACGGAACTTGCACCCGGGATCCATGCCGGGGACCTCTCGGGTATCGCAGCCGCGCGCATGCCGTTCTGGGCGCGCGCCTATGTTTACCCGCCGCGCGAGCTTCCGCTGATCGCCGACTGGGAAAAGAAGATCCAGGTCCTGGCCCGCGGCATCCTAAACCAAGACATCCGCGTCATCGCCGGTACCCCGAGCTGGCTGCTGATTTTTTTTGAACGGCTTTTCGCATTGAAGCCGGAGCGCGAGCGGAGGCTTGCGGATTTTTTCCCCCATCTCGAGCTGATCATCCATGGCGGCGTTAATTTTGCGCCCTACCGTCCCCAATTCGACGCGCTGCTGGCGGGCGGCCACGCCGAGACTCGGGAAGTCTACGCCGCGAGCGAAGGCTTCATCGCGTCGGCCGATCGGGCTCCTGGCGAGGGCCTGCGGCTCATTACCGACAATGGTTTGTTCTATGAGTTCGTGCCTTTGGCCGAAATCGCCAGTGCAAACCCCAGGCGCCATTGGGTAGCAAATATCGAGCCCGGTCTCGACTATGCCATCGTGGTCACGAGCTCCGCGGGGCTGTGGGCCTATATCATGGGCGACACGGTGAAATTCATCGAGCAGAAGCCTCCTCGCCTGCTCGTAACGGGGCGGACGTCCTACACATTATCGTCCTTCGGCGAACATTTGACCGGAAGTGAGATCGAGGATGCGGTCAGCGCAGCTTCATCCGCCATCGGTGCGCAAATCGCCGATTTCGCGGTCGGCTCGATTTACCCGGACCACAAAACCAGCCGCGGCGGGCACCTTTTCCTCGTCGAATTCAGCGGCCCCTCGCCTACCCCCGTGGATGCGCGGCGTTTTGTGCAAATCCTCGACGATGTCCTGTCGCGTCGCAATGACGACTATCGTGCGCATCGCTCCGGCGGGGTCGGCCTGGATCCGCCGCAATTGCGCGCCCTACCCCGCGGCACCTTCGAGGCATGGATGAAATCGCGCGGTCAGCTTGGCGGACAGCACAAAGTTCCGCGGGTGATCGCCGATCCTGGCCTCTTCGCCGCGCTGCGAGACTTTACGAAAAAATAAGCAAATAAGAAAAAACCCGGGAGGGGGGCTACCGGGTTTTTTCGCTACCCGTGCGCTGCGCTGCGCACGCGCCCTTGTGAGAGCACCATGTAAACGCCAGGTGCGCTCGGCTGGTTCCAGGCCGGTGAAGAAAAGAGCGGGCGAGAATATCTTTCCGCCACGCCCCAGCTATTGAAACGATCCCCGGCCCTCATGCGTTATGACACCCACCGACGACGCTGCGCATTGAAGGGGCAACATGCAGGACGAAATCGAAGAACTGCGGGAGAAGGCCGCGCGCTGCCGCGCATTCGCCGACGCTCAGACCAGTGTGACGATCGTGTCGGAATTGCTGGCGCTCGCCTTTGAATATGACTCCCGTGCCGAAAAAATCGAGACTCAATTTCGAGCGCACGGCAGGCTCAAGGCGCACCTAAACACCTAAACGCCCCTCCCCGGTAATCCAGAAGAAACCATAATCGGTGGGCTCGTCCGTCTGACCGATTCAGACTGTCCTCAAAAGCCCGTTTTTTCGTTCACTCGCGCTTTACGATGTCCGGGCTTAAGGCGTGCCTTTTCCCCGTCTTTGGCTCAAAAACCCGCGTGTGAATTGGCCCATGTCGACGACCGAGGGAGGACTTGTTTTGAAAACCAATAAACTCGCCATATCGATTCTGCTCGTATCCGCCGCGTTTGTGACTCCGGCATCCGCGAATTATTTCGCCAACCCGGGGCTGAATATGAAGTTCAACGTCGGCTCGGCGCCAACTCCGACGACATGGGACGTTCGCCACAATTACACGCCGCAAATGACCCGCAACAACCGGCCGAAGTTCGACGTCGCCAAGTCGGTCGCGCCTGGCCAGAGCGCGGCAAACGACCAATCGGACGCTGCGAAGGGCACGGCGCTTCGCGTATCCAGCCGCTGAACCCACTCGAGGGGGCGCAATGAAAACCCCGCTGGGGAAACCCGGCGGGGTTTTACTTTTCCGGACAGGCGAAAGATCTATTCGGGCTGGGATGATTGCCGGTCTTGCAGCGTCTCGATCAAAGCCTCGAGCGATCGCGCCAAGGAGAGATATTGGCCCCGAATGATTTCGTCGTTCGATCTGGCGGCGTTGGCATGCGCCTCCGCCGCCATGTTGCGGTATTCGTCGATCACCTGACGAAACGAGAGATCGCGGCGGCGATCTGCCTCTGTCGACATTGCATACCCCCCAAAGAGGACGCGAACCCAAGCGTAATCGGGACGCTTCGTACCACAAAACGAGAATCTTCTGAGGGATCAACGGGGCAATCCCGTCCACTAACGACCCTGAAAAATGCGGCTCGCTCAAGGAAAACCCGCTATGAAGGGCTGTTGAGATGTTAAACACGCCCGTAAGTGGGCTCGAACGCACATTGTATCGCCGAGCGAAAAGGAGGGAGCCAATGAATCCAAACAAAGCGCTTTGGGAGAAGGGCGACTTCACACGCATTGCCCAAAGCATGCGGGAGAGCGGCGAGGCGCTCGTCAAGGGGCTCGGAATCGCAAAAGGGCTCAAGGTCTTGGACCTCGGATGCGGCGATGGAACGACGGCGATACCGGAGGCGAAACTCGGCGCCGAGGTGTTGGGCGTCGATATTGCGAAGAACCTCGTGGAGGCCGGGAACAAACGGGCAAAAGAGCATGATCTGCGGAACTGCAAATTTCAGGAAGGAGACGCTTCCAATTTGCACGAGCTGAAGGACCATATGTTTGACCTCGTCGTGAGCATCTTTGGCGCCATGTTCGCGCCAAAGCCATTCGACGTGGCCAAAGAGATGGTGCGAGTGACCCGGAGAGGCGGACGGATCGTCATGGGGAACTGGATTCCCAATGACCCGACATTGGTGGCGCAAATCTTGAAAATCAGTGCCGCCTACGCGCCGCCGCCGCCCGAAGGCTTCGTCAGCCCCATGACATGGGGGATCGAGAAGGACGCGATAGAACGGTTTGCGGGCGCCGGCGTTCCGAAAGAGAAGATATCCTTCATCAGGGACACCTATACCTTCAACTTTCCGGGCACGCCGGAAGAGTTCGTCGATGCATTCAGCAAATATTACGGGCCGACGATGAATGCATTCGAAGCTGCAGAGAGGAACGGTCGATCCGGCGCTCTGCGCAGGGAGCTGGAAGCTCTGTTCAATGCCCAAAACAAAAGCCTGCGCAAGGGCGCCACCTCAATTCCCGCAACCTTCTTGCGCATCACCGTTGCGCGAGACTGATCGGCAAACCGCGCAAGGCCGGACGCCGCCATCGCCGCTCTGTTAGGCATGTCACGCATAGGCACGTGACGCGGCAAACCGCTTAATGGCCGCTATCTACAGCGGGATCAGAAATCCGGCTTGGACGCCCGAGGCACATCGGCGTCCTTTCCCGAGTACCACTGGATGTTTTCAGCGCAAGCCTGTTCTGTCCATTCGGCGGCGGCGTCAGGTCCACCGGCTCCATACGTCATGGTCGCGGTCCACGGCGTCGTGAAGACGTTCTTGTCCTCGACCGTGAATTGGAGCTGCAGGTACTTGCCTCGAGAGTTCGCATTCCTCATCCCGTCGGCGACATTATGCTGCTTTGCATCCCGTTCGAACCCGTCTTTCGCGGATTGGGAATCAAGCAGGCGATAGCGTTCGACCACGTGCAGCGCCTCGGTATGCGGCGTGCCGTACCAGTCGACCATGGAATACTTCCCGACTTTCATGCCCACGGTGTCGACAACCAGCGTGTCGCCTTCATAGTGGCCCACGGAGTCGCCGTACCAGGTCGGGGTCACATGTGCCGGATGTGTTTGGTTCATGCGCACACGGCGGACCTGATGATCATAAGCATAAAGGATGGTGACCTTGTCCGGCTGTTGCACCAGCTGCGTTGGGCCATTCGTAAAAACGAAAGGCACGCCTTCAGGCCAACACTGGTTGCGCGGGTTCGGATCGCCGATGCCCTTCACGCCGAGTTCGGCGTGTTTTTTCACGACCTCCGCCGCCGCGGGCTTCAGAATAGGATTGGTGTAATCGCCGTTAAGGCTGAGGATGTCGCCGGTGCCGTTCGCGCGGCGCGACCGGTTGATCAGCGCCGTGGGACCGGCTGGTAGCGGTTCGAACCCGGGAAGCGTATGCAACCAGGTGCCCGAGAAGTCCGGGATGGATTTGACGCTTTCGCTCCCGCCCGATTGCCCGAAAACGGGTGTCACGACCGCTGCCGCAAGCGCGAGTGCCAAAGGCAAATTCCGCCGCTGCAAATCCATTGTTATGCTCCCTTGTTCCTGAGATTCCGCCGTAAGCTCTCGGGTGAAACTACACCTTCTCCGTGTGCGTTTGGAAGGTGGTGCCCGGCGCCTGCCGGTGTAGGCTTCCAAATCGCCAGGACGCTGGTCCACCCACGCCAAAATACCGAGCCGGCAAGGTACTCGGCATACCGCGAAGCAAATTCTTAACCCTCTCCTACGAACTCGCACTCCGGCGGGAACCGATCACGTTCGGCTGTCGTTTCCACACCAATTATCGGATGCCTCCCATGACGGCAATTTCACAGCTTGTGGCTTCTGAGCGCGCCAAGCGTTATCGCGAGCTGGCCAGGGAGGCGCGCGGTCTGGCCGCGCGCTCCAAGCACGTCCCGCGATACGAGAGGGCCTATACCAGCATGGCGGCCCACTGGGAGGATCTCGCGCAGGAAGCGGACGCGGATGCGCAGGCCGAGAGGCTGCCGGGCGACGGCCCGGAAGAGTCTTCGGCCATGACCGTTTCGCCTCAGCAGCGTCAAGGCAGGGGAGACAGTTCGGTCCTTGTCCAACGTCCGGGCTGGGATTGCTCCACGCCGCGGGCCTTCTCCCGTGACCAATGCGACGCGGCGGGGAGCGCACTTTGCGCAGTTCCGGGGAGAACACCAGCAGGACTCGGCGACGTGCGAGAACGGCGGTTATTCGCCAAAATCGGACATGACAGCTGACAAGGTTGCCGCATGGGCCATATCGAGGCCCATGCGGTTTGACCTTAGACCGAGTAGCCCAAATTGCGGAGCGGCAAAGAACGTACCCGCTCCCCAGTGGCAGCGAAGATGGCGTTGCCGAGCGCGGGCGCGAACGCGGGAAATGCGGGTTCGCCCATGCCGGTGGGTGGAAAATCCGACTGGATGAAATACGCCTCAATCAGCATGGGTGCGAAGGGCATGCGCAAGGTCGGATAATCGTTGTAGTTCTGCTGCTGGATGCGGCCCTTCTCGAAGTTGATCTGCAACCCCATCGCGGTGGAAAAGGCGTCGGTTGAAGCGCCCTGCGCCTGGGCTTCCGCCCCGGCCATGTCGATGATGGGACCGACATCAATGGCCACCACGATGCGGTGCACCTTGATTCTTTTGTTCGCATCGACGCTGAGCTCCACGGCTTGCGCCACATGGCCCGCATGGGAATAGCACCAGGCCAGCCCTATCCCGCTGCCCTTCGGCAGCGACTTGCCCCATCCCGCCTTCTCGGCGCAGAGCTTGATCACGCCACTGGCCCGGGCGGGACTGAAGTTGACATTTTTGTCCTTCGGCGCCAGTTCGGGCACTTGGCGGTTCACCGCATCCACCAGGAACGCGACATGGTCGCGTCCGGCGGCGAGCGACATTTCATGCATGAAGCTTTGCACGGCGAAGACCTGGGCATTGTCACCCGGTGCGCGCCACGGTCCCGTGGGGACGACCAGTGGCATCATGGTGCTGCTGCGGCGCAGATTGGGTGCAATGGTGGAGTACTTCAGGTTTTCGGTATAGACGGCACCCGACGCTGCGGCCTTGCCGTCGGCCGTAAAGGTGATGAAATGCTCCTGCCAGGCGTCGAGCTTGCCATTCTTGTCGATGGCGCCCTTGAATTGATGATAGCCTGCGGGGCGATAAATATCGTGGCTGAAATCGTCTTCCCGCGTCCATTGCAGTTTGACCGGCCTGTTGAGCTTGAGCGCGATGGCCGCGGCCTCACAGCCATAGTCATTGATCAGCCGTCGGCCGAAGCCGCCGCCGACACGAGTCTGATGGATCACGACCTTTTCTTCCTTCACCCCCGCTAAAGCGGTCAGTGACGGAATGGCGCGATTGGGCTGTTGTGTCGGCGTCCAAATTTCGATGATGCCGTCATGCCAGTGCGCCGTCGTATTCATCGGCTCCATAGGCGCGTGGGCGGCGAAGGGATACTCGTAATAGGCTTCCACCGTCTTTGCGGCTTGGGCAAAGGCGTTGTCGACATTGCCCACTTCGTCGTCGTGTTTTTTCGGAAAGACGGGCGCCAGCTTTTTTGCTCTTGCAGAAAATTCCGTCGTGGAATCTTTCGACGCCTCGCTTTCGTCCCAGTCGATCTTCAACTTGCCCTTGGCCTGGAACACTGTCCAGGTATCCTTGCCGACAATGGCGACACCCGGCATCACTTCAGTCGGCTTGCCATTGCCTTCCACGACAAACGCGTCGATCACACCGGGGAGCGCCTTGATCTCATCCAGATTGGCAGACTTGACCTTACCGCCGGCCGCGGGACATTTGGTGAAGGTGGCATAAACCATGTCCGGCAACTGCACATCGATGCCGAAAAGCGGCTTGCCGGTAACGACCTTGGGATCGTCAACGCCACGATGGCGCCGGCCCAACAGGCGGTATTCGCTGCGCTTCTTGAACGTCAGAAGCTTGGGATCCGGCACCGGCATTTTCGCGGCGGCAATCGCCAACGAACCATAGGTGGCTTTCTTGCCGCTGGCGGCATGGCTCAGCGTAGAATCGCTGGCGGTGATCTCCGATGGAGCAACGTTCCATTGCTTCGCGGCGGCGGCGACCAGCATCGCCTTGGCGCCGGCGCCGGCCTGGCGCAGCTGGTCCCAGGCGCGCGGGATCGTGGTGGAACCGCCCGCACCCTGGGCGCCATAGACTTTTGGATTCATCTCCGCCTGCTCGACCAGGACATGGTTCCAGTCGGCATCCAGTTCTTCGGCGATGATGAGAGCGAGCGAGGTCTTGATCCCCTGGCCGATCTCCGGCGCCTTGGAATAGATGGTTATGGTATTGTCAGGTGCGATACGGATGAAGGCGTTGATCGCCTGATCTTTGCTCACCTGCGGCGTATTGGTGGCGGCAAACGCCTCGCTCGGCAGATGGAATCCCAGGACCAATCCCGCGGCGCCGGCGCCGGCGACCTTGAAGAATGTCCGCCGCTCCATCGGAAAGGCGCCGTCCGCCGGCGCCGCCCTAACTTCGCGCATCAGCTCGGAGATATAGGCATCGGATTGGGCGAATTTGGCGTTGATTTTAGCGGGCATGGGTGCCTCCTGGGAGAT
>DASQIQ010000460.1:0-3557 GCA_035631495.1 Micropepsaceae bacterium | reverse complement strand
CTGCAGGACACTGGCTATCAGCCTGCGCCTTGCGACCGCCTTCAGAATATGAGCTGGCGCTCGCCCGGCCGCGGGCTTGCTTACCCGCCTTATGTTGGGGAACCGCCGCGCTGGCCCGCGGTCTGTTTGAACTGGGGCGATGCGCAGGCCTATGTGGTGTGGCTGAATGCAAGGGCCCGCCGTGAACGTCCGGGCTTGGTGAGCGGTGACGGCCCCTACCGCCTGCCGAGCGAGGCGGAATGGGAATATGCCGCGCGCGCGGACACGATGAGCGCCCGATGGTGGGGCGATGCCCTTGGTGTCGGCAAAGCCAACTGCAATGGCTGCGGCAGCGCGTTCGATTATCGATATCTCGCCGACGTGGACAGTTTTGCGCCCAACGGATTTGGATTGTACGGCATGCTGGGAAATGCCTGGCAATGGACGCAGGATTGCTGGCACGAAAGCTATGCCGGCGCCCCGGCCGACGGCAGCGCCTGGACAGACAGAGCCTGCGTCAAGCACGTCATTCGTGGCGGCTCGTGGAGCAATTTGCCGATCTTCGTGCGATCCGCGGCGCGCAGCGGAAGTGGCGCGGAAGGCGAATACGACTATTCGAGCCTCGCGGGCTTCCGCGTTGCCAGGACTCTGCCCTAGCACTTATCAGCGCAACGCATCTCTGGGATTCAAATTCAAGGTCATGTCGAAGACATCGTCATAGGCACCGTTCGGCAGCAGAATCGGCGATGACAGAAGGACCGCGTTGCGCGCGCTCAGGGCGATGGAGCGATAGATCGCATCGGAGTTGAAGCGCAACTGGTCGACGATCTCTGCCTTGTTGACGACGCCGTCACGAGTCAGAACGACATGAATCGCAATCACAAAATTCCGCGCGCCCAATCCGTCCAGGTCCAGATTCCAGCGGCGTTCGACTTGCGCGCGAACAAGGTCCTTCACGCTATAGGCCGCGCCCGGACCGAGCCCCGTCCCATTGTTACTTGCAGAGCGGCCGGACGTTCCCGAAGGGGAACCCGTCTCCGGCTGGCGGAGTTTCGCCAGTGCCTCAAGCCGGAGCTGTAGCTCATCGCGAGGTTGCTGCACTTGTTCTGGAGGCGGCTGCGGTTCCGCGGGAGCTGGTGCCGTTGGAGGGCGAAAAGTCGGAGGCGCGAGACTCGCGAGTTCCTCGGCACGCTTAGCCGGAGCTGCCGCCTTCTGTTGCGGCCCCGCGGTTTTCTGCAAAGGTGGCGGCGAAATGGTTTCTTCCGCGAGCTGAACGACGTCCACCGGCACCACCGGCGCGAGCGTCCGCGGGACGATGTCCAATCGCGTGATAAGCAGATATGCGGCAAGCGCATGAAGCAGCAGAGAGCTGATCACACCGGGCCGAAACCATTCGGTGTATTTCGCAGCGACTCGAAGGGGCGGGTCCACCCCATCCACGCAATTCTCACCCGCACTAAGACCCATGGACGGCCCGGCCATCATTATCAGCCTGAGCCTAGCAGAAATCGGCGCTGCGATCAGAGGGCCGGGGTGACCGGTTCGAGGCGGTCATAGCCCTTGAGGCGGTAGATGAGGACAGCCAGAATCCAACTGCCCGCGAATATGGTGAGGATGAGATAACCGAACACGGAGAACTGGTTGTTTAGCGCGGCTACCCCGCCCCAGAACGTGCCCTTTAACGCGAGCCTATCGGCCAACAGTCCTAGGGCCTCGATGCTGCCAACGAGAAGCGCAATCGCCACGGATACCGCCGTGATGATGAGATTGTAATAGAGCTTCCGGATCGGCTTCACGAAGGCCCAGCCATAGGCGCCCGTCATCAGCACGGAATCGGCGGTGTCGATCAGCGCCATGCCGGCGGTAAAGAGCGCCGGGAAAACCAGCAGCGACCACATGGAAAGGCCGTTTGCCGCCTGCGCCGCCGAAATGCCCAGCACCCCCACCTCGGTCGCGGTGTCGAAGCCCAGGCCAAACAGGAGGCCCAGCGGGTACATCTGCCAGCTCGATCCAATGAAGCCGAAAAGTGGCCGAAACAACCGCCCCAAAAGTCCCCGTGCCGCCAGCAGCAGATCGAGATCGTCTTCCAACAGGGCGCCGCCGCGCTTCACGCGCTGGAACGTGCGATAGACGGCAAGGAGAATGAAAATATTGATGATCGCGATGGCGAAGAGAAACAGGCTCGACATCGACGTGCCGATCAAGCCGCCGATTTCCTTGAACTCGCCGAAGCGCGCATTCAGAGCGCCCGCGCCAAGGGCTATAAGGAGCGAAGCCAGTACCACGACCGTGGAATGGCCAAGAGAGAAGAAGAGGCCCACGGCACTGGGTGGCTTCCCCTCCTGCATGAATTTGCGCGTGACATTGTCGATGGCGGCGATGTGGTCGGCATCGACCGCATGCCGAAGCCCAAAACTATAGGCGAGGGCAGCGGTCCCCAACAGAACGGGGAACTCGCGGAATGCCGCGAATGCCCAGAACCACGCGCCGATATTGGCTGCCGCCAACATGGCGAACATGCCCACGACCTTGGACGTCAGCAGCCGGAAAGGTGGTTCCACGCTTCTCGTCATCCCGCCTTGCGCACATGGAAATGGAGATGTTTGTGGCTCGGCTCGTTGGCGTGGGGATGTTTTTCCGCTTCCGCGTCGACCGGTACCATCACCAGGCGGCCGTGGCGCACGCCGCGTTCGGCGATCACATGATCGGCCAGATGGCGCACATGTTTCGCCTCCCCGCGCAGCACCGCCACCTCCATGCAGCTGCCATGGTCGAGATGCACATGCATGGCCGAATGAGTTAGCTCGTGATGATCGTGGTAGAAATGGGTCAGGCGCTTGGAAAGATCGCGCGATTCATGGTCGTAGACATAGACGAGCGCGGCCATGCAGTCCCCGGTCTCCTGCGATCCTTCCGCCGCCTGGCGCATGCCGGCGCTCGCCAGATCACGGATCGCCTCCGAGCGGTTCTGGTAGCCGCGCCGCGAAATCATAAAATCGAGCTCGGCCACGAACTCATCGTCCAGGGTGATGGTGGCGCGCTGCATGGGGCCTCCAGAACGTAGAACCGCCAGTATGATGTTTTCAAGGAACAATCATACTCCGGGCGCGTTGGCAAGGCCGCATCTTCGTCTTGCCGGAAGATGCGCCGGCGCTGCAAAGTGCCGGCGAGTTCCCAATGGAGAGTGTCATGGAAATGCGCCGGATTGGACGGTCTCCGCTCAAAACCGCCCCCATCGTGTTCGGCGGCAATGTGCTGGGTTGGACGGTGAATGAAGCGAGCGCGTTCAAGATCCTGGATGCCTTCGTGGGTGCCGGGTTCAACGCCATCGACACCGCCGACACCTATTCGCGCTGGATTCCGGGCAACAAGGGCGGCGAATCCGAAACCATCATCGGCAATTGGTTGAAACAAGCCGGCGGGCGGCGCGAGCGCGTGCTGATCTTCACCAAGGTGGGTCACGACATGGGGCCCAATAAGAAGGGCCTCTCGCGCCGCTACATCAAGGCGGAGGTCGAGGAATCGCTGAAGCGGCTGGGAATCGAGACCATCGACCTCTACCAATCCCATCGCGACGA
>DASQIQ010000459.1:0-2119 GCA_035631495.1 Micropepsaceae bacterium | reverse complement strand
GTCGGCCGCGCGCTCGACCTGATGGGCTATAATTGGCCGGCGCAGAAGAGATGGGGCGAGAGCCCGGCGAAGGGCGCCCGCAAGCCTCGCACCAGGACTTGAGCTTGCATGCCCAGCGAAGTCACCAAGCCCGACGAAGTCGCTCTCAGGGCCAAGCTGGCGGAATTGACTCAGGAGCATCGCGCCCTGGACAACGCCATCGCTGCCCTACCCGAAGCGGGCGCGCGCGATCAGCTGCAGATTACGCGGCTCAAGAAGCGCAAACTGCAATTGAAGGACGAGATCAGCCGCGTCAACGACAGGCTGTTGCCGGACATCATCGCCTGATGGGTTCAGCGTGCGCCTCTCTTGTGCGCATACATCGCTTGGTCGGCCCGCGCCATGGCGGTTTCGGGATCATCGTCCGGCCTAAGTTCGAATGCGCCATAAGCAAAGCTGAGCGCAATGGGTTCGCCATTCCAAATGGCGGGCGAGGTGCGAACCTGCTCGGCGAGTTGATCGGCCTTGCCATGCGCCTGCGTCTGATCCGCGTGGCTCAGGAGAACCGCGAACTCATCGCCCCCGACGCGTCCGACAATGTCGGTTTCGCGCACATTGGCGAGGAGAACTTGGGCAAATTTGAGCAGCACCGCATCGCCGCAGGCATGACCATGCGCGTCGTTGATCGGCTTGAATTGGTTGAGATCGAAATAGATCAGGCTCGAGGGCGTGCCATAGCGGTCGGCGAATGAAATATAGCGCGTCAGCTGTCGCATGAAGGCGCGCCGATTAAGGAGCGGCAGGAGATGATCCCGGTCGGCGTTCTTCTCGGCTTGCGCGAGCCTTTCGTGCGTCGCGCGCAACTCGCTGCGCAGATCTTCCATCTCGCCCAAGAGAACCGTCAGTGCGTCGCGTACTTTGGGCGTGAACTCCTTTTCGGGAATGCCGAGGATGCTGGCGGCTCGAGCGGACGGGGATGCCGTATCCACGTCTGGAGCAGAAGAGCCTGGTCGTTCGAACTTCATCGTCGCCTTGTTGGCCATCTGGAACAGGAAAACAATACTAAGGTACTTTTAACGTTTCATTCACGAATACGACCGACTGGTTAATTAGAGCGCCGCCGGGGCTTTTCCATTGGCTTTGCACCCCTATAATGCGCCGCTTCCTTGCGGGTGATTTGCCCGCCAACCATCAGGGAAGCATGCGCCGCCAAAAGCCGCTCGTCGGCCTCATCATGGGAAGCCAGTCGGACTGGCCCACCCTCAAGCCCGCATCGGAGACCTTGAGCGCGCTCGGCATTGCGCATGAGAGCCGAATCGTTTCCGCGCACCGCACGCCCGAGCGTATGACGTCCTACGCCAAGAGTGCGGCCGGCCGCGGTCTCAAGGTGATCATCGCAGGCGCTGGCGGCGCCGCGCATCTTCCCGGCATGACCGCGTCGTTGACGACGCTTCCGGTGTTGGGTGTACCCGTGGAATCCAAGGCGCTGAAGGGCATGGACAGTCTCCTCTCCATCGTGCAGATGCCAGGCGGGATTCCCGTGGCGACGTTCGCGATTGGGTCGAGCGGTGCCAAGAACGCCGCCCTGCATGCGGCAGCCATCCTGGCGCTCTCCGACATGGCGCTCGCGAAGCGGCTCGCGAAATGGCGCGCCGAACAGACCAAAGCCGTCGCCGAAACGCCATCCGACAAATGAGCGAGATCAAGCGGCTGACAGCGCCCGTGCCGCCGGGTGGGACGATCGGGATTCTCGGCGGTGGACAACTCGGCCGCATGCTGAGTCTCGCGGCGGCGCGCCTCGGGATCAAAACCCACATCTACTGCCACGACGACAAAGCTCCGGCTTTTCAGGTTGCCGACCGCCACACCTGCGGCGAGTTCGACGATCGCAAATCCGTCGAGGCCTTCGCCGAAAGCTGCGATGCCGTGACGTTCGAATTTGAAAATGTGCCGGCGGCGACAATCGAACGAATTGCCCACCTAAAGCCGGTGAATCCCGGCGCCAATGCTTTGCGCTTCACACAGGATCGCCTCGAGGAGAAGACCTTCATTCAGTCGCTGGGCCTGAAAACCGCACCGTTCCACGCCGTCGCCACCGGAATACCGCCTGGCATCTGCACGATGGAGAGGAGACTGTCCA
>DASQIQ010000458.1:0-6798 GCA_035631495.1 Micropepsaceae bacterium | reverse complement strand
TGCATGCCGCCTTTGTGCGCGCGAGCTTCGCCCATGCGCGGGTGAGGGACGTGGATGCGTCGGCCGCGCTTGGACTCGCGGGTGTCCACGCCGTGTTCACGGCAGCCGATATGACTCCGACGATGCAGACCACGCGTCTGCCCATGCTCGTTCCCAATCCCTACTCCAAGATTTCGCGCACGCAATACGCACTGGCGCAGAACGAGGTCTGTTACGTCGGCGAACCGATCGCGGTGGTCGTTGCGGATTCGCGCCATCTTGCCGAGGATGCCGCCGCCTTGGTGGTGGTGGATTACGAACCCCTGCCGGCGGCGAGCGACTGTCGCGATGCGGTGAAGGAGGGCGCGGCGCCGGCCCATCTGGGCGCGCGCGACAATAAAGCGGCGATGTTTAAAGTCGGATACGGCGATGTGGCACACGCGTTTGCATCGGCGCCCCATATTTTCCGCGAGGAGCTTTGGCATCACCGGGGCTGCGGCCACGCGATGGAGTGCCGCGGTGTGGTCGCGGAATTCGATCCGCGCCGCGATGGTCTGACGGTATGGTCTACAACCCAGACGCCGCATCTGGAAAAGCGTGTGCTTGCGCAATTGCTGGAGATGAACTCGCAAACCATCCGCGTCATGGCGCCCGATGTCGGCGGCGGCTTTGGTCCCAAGGCGATCTTCTATGGCGAGGATGCGGCGGTTGCTCACGCCGCGATGCGGCTCAAGCGCCCGGTCAAATGGATCGAGGATCGGCGCGAGCATTTCCTCGCCACGACTCAGGAGCGCGACCAATATTGGTCGCTTGAAATCGCGCTGGATTCCTCGGGCAAGCTTCTGGGTGTGCGCGGCACCATGCTGCATGACACAGGCGCGTATCTGCCCTGGGGCGTGGTGATGCCTTACATCGCCGCGACCACAGTTCCGGGGCCCTATGTGCTGCCGGCTTACGCGCTCGACGTGACGGTGGCCTACACCAACAAGGTGCCGACGACGCCGGTGCGCGGGGCAGGGCGGCCGCAGGCGGTCTTCGCCATGGAGCGGCTGATGGACCGCGCGGCCAAGGAACTTGATCTTGATCCCGCCGAGATCAGGCGGCGCAATTTCATCGCGCCTTCCCAAATGCCCTATGCGGTGGGACTGACGTTTCGCGATGGCAAGCCCGTGGTCTATGACAGCGGCGATTATCCTGCCGCTTTCGACAAGGTGCTGGCGCTTTCGCGCTACAGCGATTTTCCGCGCCGGCAGAAAAAAGCCCGCGCGCATGGCCGGCATATCGGCATCGGCATCGGCTCCTATGTCGAGGGCACCGGCCTTGGTCCATTCGAAGGCGTGACGGTGCGCGTGCTCGATGACGGTAGGATTGGCGTGCAATCGGGCGCCGCGCCCCAGGGACAGGGCCATAAGACCATGCTGCAGCAGGTCGTGGCCGAGGAGCTTGGCGTGGCGATGGAGAATATCCTTGTCACGGTCGGCGACACGGCGGCGATTGCCATGGGCGTCGGTACCTTTGCCAGCCGCATCACGGCCAATGCGGCGCCCTCGGCGCTGATGGCTTCTCAAGCCGTGCGCAAGAAGATTCTCGATCTCGCGGCGCGCGCGCTGGGTGCGGAGCTCGACGATTTGCAGCTCGACAACGGCAAGGTCGAAATGAAAGGCGGCAATCGCCGCGCGATCGATTTCGCCGAGCTGGCGCGAATGGCGCAAGGCTTTCCGGGATTCTCCTTCGCACTCGGAGAGACGCCCGGGCTCGAACATACGGCCTATTTCACCCCGCCTCAGGCCGCCTATTGCAACGGCAGCCATGTGGCCGAAGTGGAGGTGGATATCGAGACCGGTGCGGTCCGTATTTTGAATTACGCCGTCGCGCATGACAGCGGCACCCTGATCAACCCCTTGATCGTCGATGGCCAGATCCAAGGCGGAGTCGCGCATGGCATCGGCAATGCGCTGCTCGAATTCATGGGCTATGATTCCAACGCACAGCCCACGACCGTCAGTTTCGCCGACTATCTGCTGCCCGGAGCCTCAGATGTTCCGAACATCGAGGCCGTGCATCTCCAAACGCCGAGCCCGCTCAATCCGCTAGGCGTCAAAGGCGCAGGCGAGGGCGGCACGATTCCCGCGGCCGCCGCGATTGTCGCCGCGATCGAGAACGCGCTTGAACCTTTCGGCATAAAACTGACGGAGTCGCCGATCACGCCGGCCAGAATTGCGGCGCAGTTGTTTAAGGCTATCCCGCGGCCCTGAGACTCGCCGTCACGGCGAAGCCACCCTCGTCGCGGTTGCTCGCGGAAATCCTCCCCCCGAGCCCTTCCACGTTGCGCCGCACGATCCACAGCCCGAGCCCATAATGATTGTCCGTCGGCGCTGATGCGGGAGCGCAGTCTCGTGTCTGCGAGCGCGCGGAGAAATAACGTTCGAAGATCAACGGCAGATTGGCCTCGGGCACGCCGGGGCCATTGTCGGCGATGGTGAGATGCGCGAAACGATTCTCCATGCTCAAGCGCACCGTCACCGTTCCGCCGCTTTCCGTGAAGCTGGCGGCATTCTCAAGCAGATTCTCGATAATGGATTCGACGGCCTCTTCGGTTGCATAGGCCTGCACCCCGTGCTCGATGTCGGAATGAAGGTGTTTGCCTTCCGCGTTCAGCGTCGGCTCGAAGGCGGTGACAAGTTGGGAAAGGTAACCGGAAAGATCGATAGGCTTTGAATTGGTGGAAATGACCTCCGCAGCCACCTGCTCGAGATCACGCGCTGCCGATACCAGGAGATCGAGCCGCGCGGTCGAGCGTTCGATCAGCTCCAGGCTGCGCTGCGCCTGCACGTCCGAAGCGGATGTGGCGCGCTTCAATGGTTCGATGGCCTGCGCGATAACGGCAAGCGGCGCCTTGAGTGCGTGCGCGTTCTCTTCCGCGGCTTGGATGATGAAATCCTTGGATTGCTTCAGCGCGGCGACGAGCGAATCGAAATCGTCGGCAACGCCAGTCAATTCCGGAATGGTGTTCATTTCACGAAAACTCACCTGGCCTGCACCCTGGGTGAGGATCTTGCGAGCCGTCTTGCGGAAGCCCGCGAGGTTGCGCCAGATGTCCAGAAAGAGCCAAGCAACAAGCACCGCGCCCAAGATGTAGATGATAGCGGCGATGCGCACAGTCTCAGTCTGCCATACAGATTGGCCGATGGAGGCCCCAAGGATCGCCTCGACCGCCTGGGACGTGATCACGACCCAACAGCTCTTGCCGATGTGGACGGGAGTCACCGACGTCAGGAGTTCCGGTCTGCCCGCCGGATTGGTGAATCGCACCGAAGGAAGCGCGCTGCCGTCGCAGCTCGGGGCAAGCCGGTCGAAAACGCCGAGCTTGATGAGTTCGGCGCGTTCCTGTTCGAGATAGTCGGACGATACGGCGGGCGCCGAGGCGATGTACAGGAAGCCGCCCCCCGGTCTGTCGTCGTAGCGGACCAGCACCTTGATGTTGCCGCCCTCCGCGACAAGCGCGTCCAGGGCATGTTGCAGCTGTTCTGGCGATTCACCTTGAAACCCCGCCAGACGCGGCTGCAGGACCGACGCGATCAGGGTCCCTTTCTCCTCCACCGTTCGCTGCAGCAAGCGGCTTTGCTGTGCGTCGGCGCTCTCGAACAAATGGTAGAGAATGACCGGAATGAGCAGGAACACCAACGCAAGGAAAACGATCTTCATCGCCAGCGTCCGGTAAACAGTCCGGATGCGGTTGGCGATGCTAAACCTCATCGGCGTCGCTCCAGCGATATCCGAAGCCCGGATAGTTCTGGATATGGGTGAATGTGGCGTCGACATCCCGGAATTTCTGGCGGATGCGTTTGATGAAGGCGCGCACATTGGCGCGAAACCCGATTTCGCCGTCGCCCGCCACGAAACCCTGGCCATGCACGATGTCGTAGAGTTCGCGATAGCGCACGTCGTGACCCGCGCGAGTCACCAGATGATCGACGATCTGAAATTCGGTTTGAGTCAACTCGAGACGGATGTTCTTCCAGAAGGCGCGATTGGTGTCGCGGCGCAGCTGCAAATCGCCGTGCTCGAAAACCGTGGCCGGCGGCGGCGCGGCCTGCGCCATCTGGCGGCCCTTTCGGCCGCTGAGGATGAGCTCAAGCCGGTGCAGCAATATCGAGAAGCTGCGGGATTTTTCGATAAAGTCGACCGCGCCTCCGAGCAAACCGGCTTCTTCGTAGATCTGGTCGCTGAGCACGGTGAGGAACACCACCGGCGCATCGACCCTTCGATCCCGCAATTGGCGCAGCACCTGGATGCCGGTCATTCCCGGCATCTTCCAATCGAGCAGGATCATGTCCGGCGGGCCTGCCTCGGTGAGATGCCGCAGCGCGCTTACCCCGTCGCCGAAAGAGGTCGTCGCGAAGCCGGCGTCGGACAGATTTCGCGAAAGGGATTCGCGGAACAGGCCGTCGTCATCCACGATAAGGATGCGTCCATTTTCTTGTTCAGGGTGATGCAGGTTCATCGTTCTTCACTACCATGATGTCGCGCATGCACGCGTTGCGTTCGGCGGCCCCGTCGGCCACGCTCTTAAGGTCATGCTTGAGCAGACGGAAAATCTTCGTTTGAATGTCAGGATAAAAAAACAGCTGAAGCGTGCAGTTGGGTTCGGAATAAGTCCAAACGATGGAAAGCGCACTTGACTGCACTGTGTCGGGCTTGCGCAGAACTTGCAGAACCGACGAAAAATCCAAGCCTACAAGATCGGCCGGCGCAACCACGACAGGCTCCGCCAGTTTCGGCAGAGGCGGCCTTTTGGGGGGTGTCGCCGGCTTCCTGGTTGCGGAGTCTCTCGGATTGGGAGTCCGGCTCGCCACTTTTGGCATCTCCGGTTCGGCCTTTGACATCTCCGGTTCAGCGGCTACTTTCGGCGACTGAACCGAAGGTTGTATCAGCCTCTCCTCAGCCGGCTTTGCGCTTGCCGTTTTGCCCGCCATTGGCTCACGTTCAATTCCGCGCAGCGTGCTGCAGCCCGCGAGGATCAGGATCGTTGGAAGAAGCCCGAGAACACAGGAACGGGCCATGCGGGATTTCCATTCCATAGAGCGCCACCCCCCTAATGGGCCGTATTCTCCGCGGGTTTGGACTTTTGATCCTTGGGCTGCAAGTGGTTAACAGGCCGTTACCAGCCCCATGCTCAGCCAAGATGTGGAATCGGATTGCGACCAATTAAAGGCCGAGCGCAAGAAATCAGCCGCCCGTGCGCCATCGCCGACCGCCCCCTGCGGGGTTCAGTGGCAGAGGACTACGACTCGCGGCGGGGCTGATGGCCAGCGCGAATCGGCCAATCGCTCAGCTTCCGCTTCGAGTTCGTCGGCATAAGCCGAGACCTCCGCCGCAGTCTGCCGATCGTAGAGGCCCTCGGCCAGGAGCTTGTAGCGCAAGGCCCGCGCACGCATCGTCCGGACGAGCTCGTCAATCGTCTGTTGTGCGGACATGAATCCCTCTTCCACTTCCTCGCCAACATTTTGCGGCAGAGGCCGTCGCCCGCGAGACCACTCGCGTCGCAGCGAGAATGTAAGGAGATTCATCGGCGCGTTGTTGTGATCTCCCGGCGACAAATAACGGTCAAGCTTGCGTTGCCGGTTCCTGTTTCGCGATTCGTGTGCTCAAGATTTTTACGATTGGGAAAGGCTTTTGTCCTTGAAAGATCACACCCACACTGCATCAATGCGGACTATGGTTTACCGGTTCGGGGGGTACGCCAATTGCACAGCATATCAAGTGCGCTCGGAAGGCGTGACTCGCGTAAGTCGAGTAGGAGTGGGCATTGCAGGACCGAGCATTGCAAGATGAGAGCGTAATGGTTTCAGCCCGCAATCGGGTTGCCCCGTCCGCGCCACGTTCTGACGACTTGCTGCGGCAATTCGATTTGCACTTCAAGACCATGACCGCCGATACGCCGGAGCTTTTGCCCTTGGCACAGCGCATCCGCTATCAGGTCTATTGCGTTGAGAATCGATACTTGAATCCGAACGATCATTCCGACGCGTTGGAGTGCGACGAATTCGATTCCCACGCCGTTCATAGTCTCCTGCTTGATCGTAAGACGGGCGATGCGCTCGGCACGGTACGCTTGGTGCTGCCGTTATCGCGCGCGCCGCATGACAGCTTTGCGGTGCAAAAGCTGAGTGATCATCCTTTGCTAAAAGGCTCCCGTGATCTTCCCTTGCACTCAACCGGGGAAGTTTCGCGTTTCAGTCTTCTACGAGAGTTCAGCCGGCGCGCAGCGGCAAGGGCGCTGCACCTCGCCAGCACAGGGCCCGCGGATTACGGGACGTCCCTTCATCCTTGCGGGCCGCTGATGCGGTTGGGCTTGTTGCAGATGCTTGTGCGCATGAGTATGCAACATGGGATTACGCATTGGCTCGCCGTGATGGAACCCAAGGTGGTCCGCATGCTTTCCGCCATGGGGCTCCAATTCGAGCCGTTCGGCGGCATGGTCGATTATCATGGCTGGCGTCAGCCCTGTTTCTGCAATCTTTCGGAGATGTTGCAGTGCATGAAGCGCCAGCGGCCCGCGTTTTGGAACGTGCTGACGGACGGGGGCACCCTGTAGCTTTAGCCAAGAGGGGGCTGGCCCCTTGCCTTTCGCGCGATCCTGCTGTTGACATCCTGGCATGGAAGTAAGACGGGTAGGCGCCGCAATGGGCGCGGAAATTGTCGGCGTCGATCTGAACGATCTGCCAGATGAAGCTTTCGCCCAAATCCAGGACGCGTTTCACGCCCATCAGCTGATCGTCATTCGCGATCAGTCTCTGACGCCAGCGGCTCAGCTTG
>DASQIQ010000457.1:0-4153 GCA_035631495.1 Micropepsaceae bacterium | reverse complement strand
AAGCGGCCGGTTAGGGGGCTAACCGGCCGCTAAACGCGCTATTCGCGCTGGATGCCGGGAGGGGATGTCCGGCACCCTTGGGGACGACATCTGGTTGCGAGCGGGGGGGCATGCAATCCAGACGCTTTTCATCCCACCGTTGTTAAGTATATGCATGAAAGACACAGCTTTCAACTTTCCTCCACGAGAAAGTGATCGTCTCCTATTAAATTCTAGACAGTCACGTTTCTGCCACAGTTGGAAAGCCTAGCGGACTCCCAGATCCCTCGCCGTGAGATCGATACAGGTCTTGGCTTTTGCAAGCAGCTTTTCGATTTCGGCTTCGGTGATGATCAGGGGCGGCGCCAACACCATCGTGTCGCGGATCGCGCGCATCACCAGCCCACTGGCAAAACAATGATCGCGGCAGATCGTCCCCACATTGCGCTCTCGCGGGAAGGGGCGGCGCTCGCGTTTGTCGTCGACCAATTCCATCGCGCCCAAGAGGCCGACGCCGCGGACCTCGCCCACCAAGGGATGCCCTGCGAAAATCTCCCGGACACGGCGCTGGAAATAGGGGCCGATGCTGTTCTTCACCCGGGCGATCAGCCCATCGCGTTCGAGAACTTCCAGATTTTTCAGCGCCACCGCCGATGCTACCGGATGACCGGAATAGGTATAGCCATGCACCAGTTCCTCCTTGGCCGAGGCAATGATATCGCCCATGCGCGCGCCCAATGAGATGGCGGAGATCGGCTGGTAGCCGGAGGACAGTCCCTTCGCCATGGTCATGATGTCGGGATTGAGATGGTAGGTGAAGCTGCCGAACCATTCCCCGGTGCGCCCGAAGCCGGTGATCACTTCATCCGCATGCAGAAGAATATCGTGGCGCTTCAAGATGCGCGACATTTCGGGCCAATAGGTGGCGGGCGGCACGATCAACCCGCCGGCACCCTGGACCGGCTCAGCCGAGAAGGACGCGATGCGATCAGGGCCGATCTCGAGGATGATCTTCTCGGTCTCGCGCGCGACCAGGATGCCGAATTCATCCTCGCTCACCTCGCCATGTCCAGCCGCTTTCGCCCCGTACCAATACGGCGCGGGTACTTTCGCAAAACCGGGAAGCGGTAGATCCCATTGCGGATGCATGGGGGTAAGACCCGAAAGCGAGGCCGCGGCCATCGTCACCCCGTGATAGGAGAGCATGCGCGAGAGATGGATCTTCTTCTCGGCCCGCCCTTTCAAATTCCAGTAATAGCGAATGAGCTTGAGCGCCGTGTCGGTTGCTTCGGAGCCGGAATTGGCGAACAGCACACGCTGATGACCTTGCGGAAGCAGGGACGCAAGCTTTGCAGCCAGCTCCACGGTCCACGGATTGGTCGTTTTGAAGAAGTGGTTGTAATAGGGAAGCGTGTTCAGCGCTTCGCAGCCGGCGCGTGCCAATTCCTTGTTGCCATAACCGACTTGCACGCACCACAGACCCGACATGCCGTCCATCAGTTTCTTGCCGTCGGAATCCCAGAGATAAATTCCTTTGGCCCGGGTGATAACTCTCACTCCCTCTTTCGCCAAAGCCTCGGCCTGCGTGAAGGGATGGATGTGGTGGGCCGCATCGAGGCTGCGCCAATGCTGCGTCTGATTGTGGGTCTTTTCCGGAGCGGGTTTGGCGCGGGCCACTAAGCCGTCTCCTCCGAAGCCAATTCGATGTTATTGCGGGCGGCGCGGCGCACAGCTTCGCCGAAGGCAGCGAAAATGGCCCGGCTGACCGCGTTTTCCGCATGTCTCCATTCGGGGTGCCACTGGACTCCCAAAAGAAATCCGGGAGCGGAATCCATGCTCACCGCTTCGATGGCGCCGTCAGGGGCTTCGGCCTCGACCCGCAATGGCCGCGCCAGTCGAGCGATGCCTTGGCCGTGCAGGGAATTGACCTTAAAACTGCCGCCGGGTGCGAACTCGGGCAGCAATTCCGCCAGCATGCCGCCTGGCGTCACGCGCACATCATGGACCGGGGCGTATTGCTCCTCCAGATCCGCTTTGTGATCTCCGACGCTGTGATCGGCAAAGCCCTTCACCTCGTGGAGGTGCTGATGCAGAGTTCCGCCAAAGGCCACGTTCAGTTCCTGAAAGCCGCGGCAGATGCACAGCATCGGCACGCCCGCCGCCTCGGCGGCCCGCATCAGCGGGATAGCGGTCGCGTCGCGCGCCTCGTCGAGCGGCGTGTTCCGCCGCGGCGTCGCACCGCCATAATGGCGCGGCGCGACATTGGAGGAAGAGCCGGTAAAAAGCAGCCCGTCGACGGAGGCGAGAATCTGCGCCGGTTCCAGCGGCGGCGTGAGCGCAGGAATCAGCAGCGGCAGCGCGCCGGCGCCATCGCGCACCGCATCGATATATTTCTCGCCGACGATGTGAAAGGCGTGGTCGCCGATCTTTCGGCGATCGCAAACAATGCCGACGATGGGAGAAACGGGGCGCATGTCGCGGATTTTAGTGGCACGGGAGGAAGGGGGGCAAGGCGCAGCGTCGCGAACCCTATTTCCCGTTCTTCTTGAACGGGCTGAGATCCTCGATGACGAACAAGCCGGGCGGGATGTCGACGGCCTGGCGCATCTCATTCACCACGATTGTCGTGTGCGATCCCTGTGCATCGACCACATCCCACTGGCGAAGCTCAAGACCGGAACCGGAATCGGCAAAGGCCAGCGTGATGCGGCCCGTCGTATCGCGTGCCGTCAAAGACAGTGCGCCCGGCTCGTGCTTGACCGCCGAAATGCGCGGGTCGTTGGTGAAGTCGATATTGTCGCTGAGCAGCAGCCGCAGCGGCGAATTGCCCAGCGGATAACGATCGGTGGTGTGCAGAGCCGCGTTCTGCACCGCGACGGTCGAGCCGTCGGCAATGATGAGATTGGGATTGGGCTTCTGATATTCGAAGCGGACGCGGCCTGGTTTTTTCAGATAGAAGTTTCCCTGCTCCTGTTTGCCGTCGCCGCTGACCTGCAGGAACCGCCCCTGCACGCTTTTGATTGTGTTGAGATAAACCGCGATGCGCTTCAGATCCGCCTTTTCGGCATCCGAAAAACGGGGCGCGACGGGACCAGCGCCCTCATGCGCGGGAGATCCCGCACGCGTTGGCGAGCCGGCGAGGCTCAGGGAGAGGGTGAGTGCCGTGAAAAGGCTCAAAAAAACGACTCGGCGCATGGTCATCTTTCTAGAAAAACTTTGTGGCGGAATGAAGGGCCATGGAGAGGCGGCCTTTCGTTCGTATGTCGTTCCTTGCTGTTCTTCTTTACCGCTATAACCTGACTTGGCTGATAATCCGCGAAGACCCCGCACCGTTCCATGAGCTCGCCCACCCCCCCTCATACCGACAACAGCGTCTCCTATGCGAGGCTCGCTGTGGTGGGGGCGGGCGCCTGGGGGACGGCGCTGGCCATCATCGCGGCCGGAAACGCCGCCAAGGTGCTGCTCTGGGCGCGAGAGCGCGAAGTGGTCGAGGCCATCGCTACGTCCCGCCAGAACAAGACGTTCCTTGCCGGAATCGTCATCCCCGCGGCGGTTGAGCCGAGTTTGGACATGGCATGCGTCGCCCAGGCCGAAGCGGTGCTCTTGGCGGCCCCGGCGCAGCATGTGCGTAGCGTTCTGGAAGAGATGAAACCGCATCTGGGGCGCGGTACCCCCGTGGTCCTTTGTGCCAAGGGCATCGAGACCGGCAGCGGTCTGCTGCTGCCCGAAACTCTCGCCAGCATCCTTCCCGAAGCGGAACCGGCGATATTGTCGGGGCCGTCCTTTGCACGCGATGTGGCGGGCGGGTTGCCGACGGCGGTGACGATCGCCGCGCGCCCGGCAATTGCTGCGAGGCTGCAGGCGAGTTTGAGCCGGCCCGGCTTTCGGCCCTATGCCAGCCAGGATCTCATCGGGGTTGCGCTCGGGGGCGCCGCCAAGAATGTCTACGCCATTGCTTGCGGCATGGTGGAAGGCGCCGGGTTGGGCGAAAGCGCCCGCGCGGCCACGATTTCGCGAGGTTTTGCGGAGTTGATGCGCCTCGGCACGGCGTTGGGTGGACGGGCGGAAACCCTCATCGGCCTTTCCGGCCTGGGCGATCTGGTGCTGACCGCGACCAGCATGAGTTCGCGCAATTTCTCTCTGGGGGTCGCCTTGGGTCGGGGGGCGAAGCTTA
>DASQIQ010000456.1:0-5502 GCA_035631495.1 Micropepsaceae bacterium | reverse complement strand
CTCCATTTCACCTCCTCGACAATTTCGGGGTCGGCCTGCTTGATGAGACTACGGACCCGAGCGAGCGTCTCGCCCCGCCAATCATCCAACTCCTTGATTCTCGCATCGATCAGCTGAGAGGGAGAGTCTTCGCCTTTTCCCTCCTTCGAGCCGCTTGTGGTCTTCTTCATGGGTGTCGTCGCCTTCTTGTTGTCGCTCGCCGTCACGCCACTTCCAGTCTGAAGCCGTTTGCCTCCGCGTCCCTACGCAGGAATGACATGGTTAGATTATTCCCACTCGATCGTGCCGGGGGGCTTTGACGTCACGTCGTAAACGACGCGATTGATGCCCCTGACTTCGTTGACGATGCGCGTGGCGACGCGCGCGAGGAACGCGTGCTCGAAGGGATAGGAATCCGCCGTCATGCCGTCGGAAGAGGTGACGGCCCTGAGCGCGCAGACATATTCATAGGTACGGTCATCGCCCATCACGCCCACGGTCTTGACCGGAAGCAACACCGCGAAGGCCTGCCAAATCTGATCGTACAAACCGGCCTGACGAATCTCGTCCAGGTAGATCACATCGGCCTTGCGCAGGATTGCGAGCTTCTCCGCCGTGATCTCGCCCGGAATGCGGATCGCCAGGCCCGGCCCAGGGAAGGGATGGCGTCCGACAAAGCTTTGCGGCAGTCCGAGCTCGCGCCCAAGCGCCCGCACCTCGTCCTTGAAGAGATCGCGCAAGGGCTCGACCAGTTTCAGATGCATGCGGTCCGGCAGGCCACCGACATTGTGATGCGACTTGATCGTCACCGATGGCCCGCCCAGGGCCGAGACGCTTTCGATCACGTCGGGATAAAGCGTGCCTTGCGCCAGAAATTCGGCGTTGCCGATTTTCTTTGCTTCGCCGTCGAACACATCGATGAATGCCGCGCCGATGATCTTGCGCTTCTTCTCGGGATCGGCAACGCCTTCGAGCCGCGAAAGGAACAGCCCGCTCGCATCGGCATGGATAAGCGGAATGTTGTAATGGCCGCGAAACAGACCGACCACTTCCTCGGCCTCACCTTCACGCATCAATCCGGTATCGACAAAGATGCAGGTGAGCTGATCGCCGACCGCTTCATGGATCAGAAGCGCGGCGACCGAGGAATCCACGCCGCCCGATAGCCCGCATATGACGCGGCCCTTGCCGACCTGTTCGCGGATGCGCCGCACCGCTTCGGCGCGGAAGGCTTTCATGTTCCAATCCGGCGGGATGCCGGCGACCACTTGCGTGAAGTTGCGCAGAAGCGCCCCACCCTTGGGCGTGTGCACGACTTCGGGATGGAACATCACGCCATAGAAACGGCGCGCCTCATCCGCGATCAGGGCAAAGGGCGCATTCTCGCTTTGCGCCAGCACATGGAAGCCCGGTGGAAGCTGAACGACGCGGTCGCCATGGCTCATCCAGACCACGTCCCGCGAGCCGAGCGGCCACACGCCTTCGAGCAGCGGCGACTGGCCGGACACCTCGATCTCCGCGCGGCCGAATTCGCGCTTGTGATGCGGCTCCACGCGGCCGCCCAATTGCGTCACCATGGCCTGCTGGCCATAGCAGATTCCGAACACCGGAATGCCGAGCTTGAACACGCGTTCGGGGGCGCGCGGCGATCCCACGTCGCCCACGCTCGCCGGTCCACCGGAGAGGATGATGGCGCGCGGCGTCTCGCGTTCCAGCGCGGCATCGGCTTTGTTAAAAGGCACGACTTCGCAATAGACGCCGCTCTCGCGTACGCGCCGCACGATCAGCTGCGTCACCTGCGAGCCGAAATCAATGACAAGAACGGGAGGCATGGCCCGAAACTATTCAGGCGGGCCCGCCCTGTCTACGGCTTGGAGTTGGTGTTCAGGGCTTTTTCGACCTGGGCCGTTTCCGGACAGCTCGCGCCACACGCATGCAGCAGGACTTCGTGCTGTGCTTGGGCGCCGGCGCGGTCGCCCGCCGCCAGATCGAGCAGCGCGATGCCCCGGAGCGCGGGCGCGTAGGCGGGCTGCACATCCAGGGCCAGCGCGAAATATTGGTGCGCGAGTTCGGATTGGCCGCCTTGGACATAGAACTCGGCCAAGCGCTCATAGGGCACGGGATCGCCCGGCGCGTAGATGATGGCCGACTGATAGAGCTGAACTGCGCTGTCCATATCGCCAATGTTGACAGCAGTCTGTGCGGCCATAAGGAAAGCGGTTTCGCTGGTCAGGGGCTCTTCGGCCTCGGACGGCGCGCTGGTTGCGGCCAGGCCGGCGGAACTCGCGACGACGGCGACAAACAGAACGCCCACCAGGCTACGACCCATGACAACCCCCTTTACCCGCACAAGCGAGGCAACAGCCTTGCTACAACCGGGTCATGATACAGGCAAAAAAGCCATCCGTACCAGTCTTTAGCGGGCTTGCCTTAAAATAGTGCTGCAATGTGGCCGGCGGCTCGCGCTCGCCCAAGGAGCGCCAGATTTCCGACGCCGGAATCGCCCGAAATTCGGTGTTTCTCGCGAGAAATGCCTCGATCACATCCTCATTTTCGCAAGCCAGAACCGAGCAGGTGGCGTAAACCAAACGCGCCCCCGGGTTGGTATGGCGCGCCCCGTCATCGATCAACCAGGATTGCAACTCGTTGAGCTGCCGCAGCGCATCGGGCGTCAGCCGCCATTTGGTTTCGGGATTGCGCCGCCATGCGCCCGAGCCGCTGCAGGGTGCATCGACCAGCACAAGATCGAACTTGCCATTGCCCCAAAGCGGACCGCCGCGTTTATCGGTGGCTTTTATGATCGCGGCGCCTGCGCGGCGCGCCCGTGGCTCGATCTGGTTCAATCTTGCGGCGTCAATATCCAGGGCGAGAATCTCGCCCTTGTTGTCCATGTCCGCTGCCATGGCCAGCGCTTTGCCCCCTGCCCCCGCCGCGAGGTCGAGCACGCGCATCCCCGGTTTTGCCGCGCAAAGCAGGGCGGCGATCTGCGACGCCTCGTCCTGAAATTCGAAGGCGCCCGTCTGAAAAAATCGCGTGTGCTGCAGTGTGCCCAAGCCGTCTGCCGACGGGATGCGGATTCCATATGGGGCAAAGGGCGTGGGCTCCGCTTTGATCCCGAGGGAGCGCAGACCCACGAGGGTCTCTTCGCGCTCGGCGCGCAATCGATTGACGCGAAGATCGACCGGTGCGCGACCGAACATGGCTTGCATCTCGGCCTGCAGCGCATCGCCCAATGAGCGGGTCAGTTCTGGTTCGAGCCAAGCGGGATATTCGCCGCGAATATATGCCGGCGGATCCGGCGTTTGTGCCCCTATGGCCCAATGTTCATCTTCACTGAGGGGACCTGGCCCATAAGCCTCGCCGGCAAACAGCTTCGCGATGTCGCCGGCGGAATGGTTCTCGGACAGCAGACTCCCAATGACCAAGGAGCGGGCATCCTCGCGGCCCATCCGCCAGGCGAGAGAAGCTTTATGACGCAGCACATCATAGACAATCTGCGCCACCGCGGCGCGATCCTTGGACCCGGCATAGCGGCGGGCGCGAAACCAATCACGCAAAAACCGGTCGGCCGGCATCCTGGTTTCATCCAAACCGGCGAGAACTTCAATGGCGGATTGAATGCGCGCCGCGGGAGTCATGGCGCAGCGTTACGCTATTGCGGCTGCGGATAGTTCGGGCTTTCCCGTGTCACCAGAACGCCGTGGACGTGACTTTCGTTGATGCCGGCATTGGTGATGCGGACGAATTCCGCTTTTTGATGGAAATCGCCGATGGTGGCACAGCCCGTATAGCCCATGGCGGCGCGAAGGCCACCGATGATCTGATGGACCACGGCCCCAGCCGGCCCCTTATAGGGCACCTGACCCTCGACGCCTTCGGGCACCAGCTTGAGCGTATCCTTCACCTCGGCCTGGAAATAACGATCGGCCGAGCCGCGCGCCATGGCGCCGAGGCTGCCCATTCCGCGATAGCCTTTGTAAGAGCGGCCTTGAAACAGAAACACCTCGCCCGGACTTTCGTCGGTTCCGGCCAGGAGCTGGCCGACCATGGCGCAATCGGCGCCCGCCGCGATCGCCTTGGCGAGATCGCCGGAATATTTGATGCCGCCGTCGGCGATGACCGGAACGCCTTCCTTTCTTGCCGCGGAAGCCGCATCCATGATGGCTGTGAGCTGGGGAACGCCGACGCCCGCGACGATGCGGGTGGTGCAGATCGAACCCGGCCCGATCCCAACCTTGATCGCGTCGGCGCCGGCATCGATCAGCGCTTTGGCGCCGTCGGCCGTGGCCACATTGCCGGCCATGACCTGCGCGTAATTGGATTCGCGTTTGATGCGCGCGACGGTGTCGAGCACGCCTTGGGAATGGCCGTGCGCCGTGTCCACCACGATCACGTCGCATTCCGCTTCCAAGAGCTTGATAGCCCGATCGACACCCTCTGCACCCACATTGGTGGCGGCCGCGACGCGCAGGCGGCCACGCTCGTCCTTGCAGGCATTGGGAAATTTCTGCGCCTTTTCGATGTCCTTCACGGTGATGAGACCGACGCAGCGGTAATCCTCGTCCACCACCAAAAGCTTTTCGATGCGATGCTGATGGAGAAGCTGCTTGGCTTCCTCCATGGGCACGCTCTCGCGCACCGTGACGAGATGCTCCTTGGTCATCAGCTCGCGGACCGACTGACGGGGATCTTTCGCGAAGCGCACGTCACGATTGGTGAGAATGCCGACCAGTTTGCCGGGCTTGCTGTTGCCTTCGACCACGGGAATCCCGGAAATATGATGGCGCTCCATCAAAGAGAGCGCATCGGCGAGGCTGGCGCCCGGCCCGATGGTCAGCGGGTTTACCACCATGCCCGATTCGAATTTCTTCACGCGGCGGACCTGGTCGGCCTGTTCGACCGGCGTGAGATTGCGGTGAATCACGCCCATGCCGCCGGCCTGGGCCATTGCAATGGCCAGGGCAGCCTCGGTAACCGTGTCCATGGCGGCGGAAATCAGCGGGATGCCGAGCTCGATGGTGCGGGTAAGACGGGTTCGCGTATCGACCTGGCCCGGCAGCACGGTAGAGGCGGCGGGAACCAGCAAAACGTCGTCGAACGTCAGCGCTTCGCGTATCGTCAAAGGGGGGCCCTTTTCAGGGGCCAGGGCCTATCATTCAGCAAGAATCTAAGCAAGGGCGACCCGATGGTCTGCTTAGGGCCGCCAAAAAGATTTGCGGCGCCGACCCCGCCGTAAGACGACCGGCGCCGCGATGTGTCTGACTGTCCTAGATGAACGCGAAGGGCCGATAATGCTCGTCGACCTGGCGAGTATATTCCGGGCTCCCCCAATCCCACCGCTCGTCTTCGCGGTATCGAGGCGCGTTCTGAAGTTGCTCCCGGGTGATGTTCGCGCGATAGCCGCCGCGTTTTTCGTCGTATTTCAGCATCGACCACGGCAAAGGATAATGATCGGTCCCCATGCCGAGGAAACCACCGAAACTGAGCACCGCATAGGCCACCTTGCCGCTCCATTTATCGATC
>DASQIQ010000455.1:0-5381 GCA_035631495.1 Micropepsaceae bacterium | reverse complement strand
AAATCCGCTCGACCCCGATGGGGATGTGCGGCTATTCGCGCCGGAGGCGGGCCACCGCTTCGCGGGCCATGCGGCGCTCAGTCCCGACGGGCGAACGCTCGCGAGCAGCGAGATCGACGCAGAAACCGGCACGGGCACCGTGGTACTGCGCGATGCCCGCAGCGGAGCGCCGCGCGCGATGTTTCCCGCCGGCATCGAACCTCATGATCTTCTGTTCGCTAGGGGCGGTTCGCGGCTCGTCGTTGCGATCGGCGGCATCGCTCGAGCCGCAGAGGTCAAAGGTCCTGCCATCAACGCCGGCAACATCGAAAGCGCGATTCTGGAAATGGATCCCAAATCCGGCACGATCCTGAAGCGCCACGAGCTGCCCGCCGATATGAAATCACTATCCCTTCGCCATATGGCGCTGGCGCCGGACGGCGAAACCATCGCGTTCGGAATGCAGGATCAGGACCGCTCGGAGATGCGTCCGCTGATGGGCTGTTTGCGCGTGGGAGGCGGCATCGAACTCCTCCCGCTGCCGGCAGACGACGAGGGCCGGCTGCGCGCCTATATTGGTTCCGTCGCGGTGGATTCGTCCGGCCGCTATGTGGCGGCGACCAGCCCGAAGGGCGGCGTGGTGGGGCTGTGGTCGCTCACTGGCGGGCAATGGCTTGGCGGATTCACGGTTGCCGATGTCTGCGGTCTGGCGGCAGACAAGGACCCCGCATGCTTCTGGGTGACGTCGGGCTTAGGAGATGTGGTCAAGTTGCACGCGAGCGAAACGGGTCTCGCGGCTGAACGGCATTGGCAGGCGGCCGCTGCTTTCGACAATCACCTGGTCAGGATCTAAAGCTCTATTCCGCTGGCACGACAATCGGCCGGCGCTTCTTGCCACCTATGCGCGAGCCGAGTCTGTCGAGATATACGTAAAGCACAGGCGTGATGTAGAGGGTCACCGCCTGGCTCACGATAAGACCACCCACCACGGCCAGGCCGAGAGGCTTGCGTCCCTCCGTGCTCGAGCCCCATCCGAAGGCGATCGGAAGCGTACCCATCAAGGCCGACATGGTGGTCATCATGATCGGCCGGAAACGAATCACGGCAGCGCTGACGATCGCTTGTTCCGGGTCCATACCTTGTTCGCGCTGCCCAGTCAGCGCGAAGTCCACCATCATGATGGCGTTCTTCTTCACCAGGCCCACCAGCATGATCATGCCGACGAAGGCGTAAAGCGTCAGCGAATAGTTGAACAGCCAGAGCGTAATCAAGGCGCCCACCGCGGCCGAAGGCAGGCCGGTCAGAATGGTGATCGGATGGATGAAGCTTTCATAGAGAATGCCAAGCACGATGTAGACGACCAGGATACCGCCGATCAGCAGGAACCCCATGCCCTTCTGGGAATCCTGGAACGCTTTGGCCGTGCCGGTGAACATCCCCTGCACGGAAGCAGGGAATCCGATATCGCGCTTCACCTGCTCGAGCGCGGCCACTGCCTCGCTGAGGGGCGTGCCGGTCGGCAGATTGAATGACAGCGTCACGGCGGGAAGCTGGCCGGTATGATTGATCGACAGAGGCTGCGTACCGCGGGTGATCTTCGCCACGGCCGAAAGCGGCACCGAAGAGCCGACATTGGTCGTGGAGACCGACGCGGTGCGCGGGGTAGCAAGATAGAGCCGGCTCAGCGCATCGGCGTCCTGCTGGTATTGCGGAAGCAATTCCAGAATGACCCAATATTGATCGGTCTGGGTGTAAATCGGCGCGATTCGCTGCCCGCCAAAGGCGGCGCCCAACGCGGTTTCGATCTGTTGAGTCGTAACCCCGAGCGCTGCCGCCCTATCTCTGTCGACCGAAACCTCGACGGAAGGCGTGGAAAGGTCAAGATCGCTGTTCACATCGGCGAAAGTGGGATTCTTGGCCATTCCCTCCTGGAGCCGTTGTGCCCAAATATAAAGCTCATTCAGGTCGACCGACTGGATATTGTATTGGTAGGCCGCCCGGCTGACATAGCCGCCAATGCTGATCGGCGGCCGGTTCTGCATCACCACATTGATGCCTGGAATACGCTGAAATTGCGGACGCAGTTCGGCGATGATCTGGTTGACGGTGAGTGGACGCTGTGCACGCGGTTTCAGCTGAATGCGGAAGCCTCCGGAGTTCAGGCCGCCGCGCGTCCCTCCGGCTCCCACCGAGCTCATGAAGCCCTCGATGTTCGGATCGTTTTGGAGAATCTTTTCAGCTTCTGCCTGGTGGCGACGCATCTCCGCGAAAGAGACGCCATTGGCGCCGTCCGTATAACCGTTGATCTGCCCCGTGTCCTCGGGCGTGAGAAAGTCCGACGGCATGATGCGGAACAATTGCACCGTCGCGACGATAGAAAGGAGGAAGACCACGAAGATGAAGGGCCGATGCCTCATGCTCCAGTTCAGGGTGCGTGCGTAACCGTTTTGGATTGCGGCAAACCCGCTCTCGCTTGCGCGGTAGAAGATGTTGTGGCGTTTCCCGTGCTCTTCTCTCGCCGATTTGATCAGCCGGCTGCACAGCATCGGCGTCAACGTCACCGACACGATACCCGACACGAGCACCGCAATCGCAATGGTCATCGAGAATTCGTGCAGCAGCCGCCCGACGATCCCGCCCATGAAGATGACGGGAATGAAGACGGCGATGAGCGATACCGTCATGGAAAGGATGGTGAAGGTCACTTCCTTCGAGCCGATCATGGCGGCCTGATAAGGTTCTTCGCCGGCCTCGACATGCCGCATGATGTTTTCCAGCATCACGATGGCGTCGTCCACGACGAAGCCGACGCACAGCGTCAAGGCCATCAAGGACAGATTGTCCAGGCTGTAGCCCATGGCCGACATGCCGGCAAAGGTGCCGATGATGGCGATCGGCAGCGCAATGGCCGGGATGAACGTCGCCGAAACCGTCCGTAGAAAGACGAAGATCACCGCGATCACCAGGAAGGCGGAGATCAGCAATGTCGCCTGTACCTCGTTTACCGAGCGGCGAATCGAACTGCTTTTGTCCAGCGTCACTCCGACCTTGACGGAGGGTGGAAGCTCCGCGAGGAGGGCGGGGAGCGCCGCCTTGACAGCGTCGACCACCGCGACAGTATTGGCGCCTGGCTGGCGGTCGATGGCGATGGTGACGGCTGGGACAATGCCCTCTTTGGTCCCCCACGCGCCATAATTTCTCGGGTTTTCGACGCCGTCGATCACATTGGCGACGTCGGCAAAGCGTACCGGCGCTCCATTGCGATAGGCAATGATCTGCGTGGCAAATTCTGAAGCGTTGTTAAGCTGGCCGTCGGTGTGGATCACGGCGCCGCGCGTGTTTCCGTCGAGCTGGCCGGTTGCCTGATTGACGCTGGTGCGTGAGATCGCGTTGGCGACCTCGTCAATGCCGATGCCGCGAAGGGCCAGAGCATTCGGATCGACCTGAATGCGAACCGCGGGCCGCGCTTGGCCGAAAATCTCGGCTTGGGCGACGCCGTCGATTGCGGAGAGTTTCCCGAGAAGCAGGTCTTCGACATAGCGATTGACTTCGGACAGCGGCAGCGTGTCCGAGCTCGCCGTCAAAAACAGGATCGAACCTTCCGACGGATTGACTTTCCGAATGGAGGGCGGCGTCGGCATGTCGCGTGGGAGCTGCCGCGCTGCCGCCGCAAGTGCGGACTGAACGTCCTGCGCCGCGGCGTCGATATTGCGGTCAAGCCGGAATTGCAGCGTGATGCGGGTCTGTCCCTGTGCGTTTTGGGACGACATCGAATCGAGGCCGGCAATCAGAGAGAATTGCTTCTCCAACACGGTCGCGACGGCACTGGCCATGGTTTCGGCGTCCGCGCCCGGCAAATTGGCATTGACGTCGATGGTCGGGTAATCGACGTTGGGAAGCTCGCTGACCGGCAGCGTGGAATAGCCGAACAGACCTGCCAGAACGAACCCCGCCATGAGCAAGGTCGCCATGACCGGCCGTTTGATGAAAATGGCTGAAATATGCATCTTGGGTACCCTTGCCTAACGGCCTAACCGCAAAACCGATTGCGACTAACCGCCTCCGCGCCGCCCGCTCGGTTGCGCGGCAGCGTCCTGGGCACCAGCGGTGTCCTGAGCAGGCTGTGCTTGTGCGTTCGCACCCGCTGCCGCCCCACCTAGTCCCGGAAGGATGTCGACCTTCACTCCAGGGGTGAGGCGCAATTGCCCGTCCGTCACGACCCGATCGCCCGCTTGCACGCCCGAGCCGAGCGCGGCGATGGCTTGGTCCTGATAGAGCACGCGGACCTGACGCATCTGTGCTTTGTTGTCCTTGTCGACGACAAAAACGTAATTGACGTTTTGGCCGACATTGAGCGCGTCGTGCGGCACCGTCACGACCTGCTTGAGCGTTTCAAGATTCACGCTGATATCGACCAGCTCGCCCGGGACCAGACGCAGATCGGGATTCTGGAACGTGGCGCGCAGTTCGATCGTACCGGTTCTATCGTCGACGACATTGCCGATGAAATCGACCTTGACCGGAATCTCAGAATCGGACTGATCGGTTCCCTCGGCCGCCACGGCATCCTTGCGGACTCGTACGCCGACCGTAAGCTGATTTTCGCGCATGCGGTCCTGCAATTGCGGCAGGTCTCCCTGCGGCAGGTTGAAGTCGATCTTGACCGGCTGAATCTGGGTGATCGTCACCAGGCCCGTCGCATCGTTGGCATGGACCTGATTGCCGGGATAGACGAGGAACGGTCCGGTCTTCCCATCGACGGGAGAACGGATCGTTGTGTAACCCAAATTGAGCTGCGCTCTCTCAACCGCGGCTTGATCCGCGGCGATGGAAGCGGCGAGAGCTTTGGCAGTGGCCACCAGCTGATCGCGCTGTTGCGCCGAGACGATGCCACGATCCGCCAGCATGACCCCGCGATCGGCGTCCGCCTGCGCGCTGGCATATTGGGCCTGATCGCGGGCTACCGTTGCTTGCGCCTGGCGCAGGGCCGACTCGAAGGGCGACGGATCGATCCGAAACAGGAGATCCCCCTTCCTGACGATCTGGCCTTCTTTGAACATGGCATCGACGAGCGGACCGTCCACCTGCGGCTTTATGGTCACCACGGCATTGGCGAGCACGGTTCCAAGCGTACGCGCCGTCATAGCGACATCGCGTATCTCTGCGGTGGCGACACGCACCGGAGGGGCCGCCCCCCCGCCGCCTCGGCCTGCACCACGGCCGCCGCCCTGCGGCGCTGTGCCAGCTGTGGTTAACGCGCCGATCTTATCGATAATGTCCGGATTGGCGGCGACATAGCCGCCGATGCCCAGAGCGAGAACGGCAAACAGGACGCGACGCAGCCAAGGGTTCGGCAGCCCGGTCTTGGAGGGGGTCGCATACACGGCGCTCTGGCGTTTGGA
>DASQIQ010000454.1:0-9439 GCA_035631495.1 Micropepsaceae bacterium | reverse complement strand
CTCCACTGAGTTATGTCGCCACAACACGGGTTGACAACGTCGCTTAGAACCGGCGCTTCCGGGCCGATAAGTCCCTCTTGTTTTCCCCTTGATCCCAAACCAAAACCCTGTGAGTTTCATAGGGAATCACCATCTTCTCTTGAAGATCGATCGGGCTCGCAGTGCGCCAGAGAGCTTGTTGGCTCACGGCCACGTAGGGCCAAGTAGGCCAAGACGCTTTTGGGTGGTCTCAGATGGAAGTGGTATTTCCCGTCCGTTGGAGCCAAAAGGGGGCTGTTTTGGGCGTGGAAGCATGAAAACGGCCCTTAATGTCAAAAAGTTCCTACACAGAGTCTACACAGGCAAAAAAGAGTGAAAATAACTAAGGAAAATCAATAGTATGGCCGGACCGCAATTTGTCTATGTGATGAAGGGTCTATCCAAGACCTTCCCCGGCGGCCGGCAAATCCTGAAGGATATCTGGCTCTCCTTTCTCCCCGGCGCGAAGATCGGCGTGATCGGTGTGAACGGCTCCGGCAAATCGACGCTGCTGCGCATGATGGCGGGCATCGATACGGAGTTCACCGGCGAAGCCTGGGCGGCGGAAGGGGTGCGCGTCGGTTATCTGCCGCAGGAGCCCGAGCTCGACCCGCAACTCAATGTGCTCGGCAATGTGATGGAAGCGGTGGCGGAGAAGAAAGCCCTGCTGGACCGCTACAACGAGATCGCCGCCAATTATTCGGATGAAACCGCCGAAGAGATGGCCGCGCTGCAGGACAAGATCGACGCGCAAAATCTCTGGGATCTGGATTCGCAGGTCGAGATGGCGATGGATGCGCTGCGCTGTCCCGATCCGGCCGCGGACGTGAATAATCTATCGGGCGGCGAAAAGCGCCGGGTCGCGCTGTGCAAGCTGCTGCTCGAAGCGCCCGACATGTTGCTGCTGGACGAGCCGACCAACCATCTCGACGCCGAATCGGTGGCCTGGCTTGAACGCCATCTGCGGGATTTCACGGGCACCGTCGTGCTGGTCACCCATGACCGTTACTTCCTCGACGACGTGACGGGATGGATTCTCGAACTTGATCGCGGCAAAGGCATACCCCACGAAGGGAATTATTCGACCTGGCTCGACGGGCAGGAAAAGCGCCTTGCCCATGAGAGCGAGACGGAGGAAGCGCGGCTTCGCGCACTCTCGCGCGAAAGCGCCTGGATCAAAACCTCGCCTCGCGCGCGGCAGGCCAAATCCAAAGCACGCATCCAGGCCTATGAGGAATTCTTGGCGAAATCGCAGGACACCCGCCAGGGACCGGCGCAAATCGTCATCCCCGCGGGGCCGCGGCTCGGCTCCCTCGTGGTCGAAGCCGAAGACGTTGGCAAAGCCTATGGCGACCGGCTGTTATTCGAGCATCTCGAATTCAAGCTGCCGCCGGGCGGCATTGTCGGCGTGATCGGTCCCAACGGCGCCGGCAAGACCACGCTGTTCCGTCTCCTGACCGGGCAGGAGAAGCCTGACACCGGCTCCATGCGCGTGGGGGACACGGTGGTGATGGGTTATGTCGATCAATCGCGCGACTCCCTAAGGCCAAACGCCACGGTGTGGGAGGAAATCTCTGGCGGGCTGGACGTGCTGGAACTCGGCAAGCGTACGATTCCTTCGCGCGCCTATGTCGGCGCTTTCAACTTCAAGGGCGGCGATCAGCAAAAGAAAGTGGGGCAGCTCTCTGGCGGCGAACGCAACCGCGTCCATCTGGCCAAGATGCTGAAATCGGGCGCCAATCTGCTGCTGCTCGACGAGCCCACCAACGACCTCGACGTGGAGACCCTACGCGCGCTGGAGAATGCGCTGGAGGATTTCGCAGGCTGCGCCATGATCATCAGTCATGATCGCTGGTTTCTCGACCGCATCGCGACCCACATCCTCGCCTTTGAAGGCGAGTCCCATGCCGAGTGGTTCGAGGGCAATTACCAGGACTATGAAGCAGACCGCAAACGCCGCCTTGGCATGGGCGCCGACACGCCACATCGGATCAAATACAAGCGCTTCGCCCGCGCATAAAAATGGCCGGCGAGAGGCCGGCCATTTTCTCAGGCGATCTTCCGTTTGATCACTTTTGAGCTTGCCGCGATCCATCGCCCGCGCTGGCGTGAATCTGCTGCGCCTGCATGTGCAGATTCTCAGTGAGCGCCGCAAGGCTGCCGCCGTGCTGCTGCAGGAAGCCGGTGAAATCGGAGCGCTGCGATAGCGCAAGCCAAACGCCTTCAACCTGCATATCGGTGATGATCGGGCGGCCGTCGGCGGTCTTGCGCACGCGGAAGCCGACCTTGAACGGTTGACCGTTCGAGGAATTGGGATTGACCACGTCGGCGTTGACGACGACATCGTCCGCGGCTCGCTCGCTCGAGCCCGTCACCTTCAGGGTCTGGCCCTTATATTTGCTCAGCCGTGATTCATAGACCGCCACCGCGTAATCGATGAAGGCGTCGGTGAACTTATCCAAATCGGCTTTCGATGCGCCATTCGCATATTGCCCGAGCGTGAACATGCCAATGCGCCGCGTGTCGGTGAGGCCCAGCATGAAGGTGCGGAATTGCGCGCGCCGCTGTTCGTCGGAAAGCGAAGCGTTGAGGATGGCGTAGCCTTTGTCGATGTTCTGCTGCACGAAGGTCTCCGCCGGGCTGGCGGCGGCGGCGAAGGCGACGGGCGGCGAGAAAATGATCGCCACGAGCATGACCAAAGGGCCAACCAGAGTGGCAGCCCAGGGCGGCAGCACCGCGCGCGAATACGAATTCATGAAACGCTCTCCTGAAATTCTTACGGGAACCGTATATCTCCAAAATGGCAAACGTGTGGAGACTGGTTTCGTTCCTGCAATGGCAATATCCCCAACAGAGACTAGAAATCCGGTAAATCCTGAACCTCGGTTGCTCCGTTCCTGATTTCATTGTTGCGTGATTGACGATAAAGGCTACGCACCGACGCATAATAGTCCAATGACGTTTTCTCGATTTCATCGAGCGTCTCGATGTTGCGCGCACGCAAATCGATAAGATCGACGCCCGCGCGTCCGAACTGCCAAAGGAATTTCTCGCGCCATTGCGCGTAGGTTAACGGATCGAAAGCCAGATCGACGACCCAACCCACAACGTCGCGTGGATTGCCGGGGCCGAGCAGGGGGACAAAGAGGTACGGGCCTTCGCCGACGCCATAGACGGCCAGAGTCTGCCCGAAATCCTCGGAATGGCGCATATAACCCCAGCGCTTGGCCACATCGACCAGACCGCCAAGGCCGAGCGTCGAGTTCACGCCTACCCGAATCAGCGTATCGCCGGCGCGGGTGACTTCGCCTTGCAGGACGTCATTGGCCAGGATGACCGGCGAGCCGAGATTGTTCAGGAAATTGCGAAGTGAATCGCGCATAAAGGCGGGAAATACTGTGCGATAGGCTAGTGCCGTGGGGCGAAGGACGGCTCTGTCGAGAGCCAACGTCGCGTCGAAACTGACCCGGTTGACCCCCTCGAGCGGATCATTGATGGCCTGGGGGCCATCAATGGCCGGCATGCTTGCGCAACCGGACAGCAAGACGCCTGCCAGGGCGGCCAGGAAGAACACTTTAAAGAGACGCATTGTGTTGGAATGTCCTTGATTGACTACGCACCGGCACGCCAAGCCGAATCCCACAACTCCCCTTGGTAACCATATTTAGCACAGAAGAGCTTGCCGGATTGTTGACCGAAGCTAGCATTTTCTTAGGGGTGTTGCATAAGGATATAAAGATATGTTTATGTAACGTGTCTTGTCGACGGGAGAAACGCGGGCATGGAGAGGCTTCTGGGGATGTTGCGTGCGGCCGGCGATGCGACGCGCCTGCGCCTTCTCCTGTTGCTGGTCAAGGCCGAGCTGACCGTTAGCGAGCTGACAGAAATCCTTGGTCAGAGCCAACCGCGGGTCAGCCGGCATTTGAAGCTTCTATGCGAAGCGGGCTTGCTCGAACGCTTCAAAGAAGGGGCGTGGGTCTTCTACCGCGCGTCCGATCAGGGCGAAGCGGCGGAGCTTGCGCGTGCGCTGCCCCGGCTGGTGGATTCGGAGAACGATCCGGTGCTGATCGACGACCGGCGTCGTCTTGCCCAGGTGCGGGCGCAGCGCGCGCAAGCGGCGGCGGCCTATTTCCGCGCCAATGCCCCGCGATGGGAGCGCATCCGTTCGCTGCATGTGCCCGAAGCCGAAGTCGAACGGCTCATCGTTCGTTTGCTCGAACAAGAGCGGCTCGATTATGTGCTGGATGCCGGCACCGGCACCGGACGCATGCTGGAATTGCTTGCCCCTCACATCAAACGCGGCATCGGAATCGATGTCAGCCCCGAAATGTTGGCGATCGCGCGCGACCGCCTGGGAAACGCCGGCGCGTTCAACTGTCAGGTCCGTCGCGGCGATGTTTACCGCCTTCCTTTTGCCGATGGCGAGGCGAGGGGCGGTTTTGATGCGGTCCTGTTTCATCAGGTGCTGCATTATCTCGACGACCCGCAAGCCGCCCTCCGTGAGGCCATTCGTGTCTTGAAGCCGGGCGGGCGCATCATGATCGTCGACTTTGCGCCGCATAACCTCGAATTCCTGCGCAATGAACACGCCCATCGGCGACTGGGGTTTTCTGAACACGAGGTGCTGGGCTGGTTCAAGCTGGCCGGGCTGAAACCGGTGGCGACGGAATCGCTCGCACCCCGTTCCGGAGCGGAAACACTGACGGTCATGGTCTGGGTGGCGGAGACGCCTGGCGTCACCGCGCGGCGTAAGAAGATCGAGGCCACGGCATGAGCCTGCAACGCCTTGCCGGACCCGCCGGGACAAGCGCCGTGTCGTTTGAATTTTTTCCGCCCAAGACGGCGGAGATGGAAACGCAGCTGTGGAATGCCATTCGCCGCCTGGCGCCGCTGCGCCCGCATTTTGTCTCCGTTACTTATGGCGCGGGCGGCTCGACGCGCGATCGCACGCACGCCACGGTGAAGCGTCTGATCGATGAAACGGCGTTGAAGCCGGCCGCTCATCTCACCTGCGTCGGCGCCCCGCGCGAGGCCGTGGATGCCGTCATCCGCGATTACTGGGAGGCCGGCGTTCGCCACATCGTGGCGTTGCGCGGCGACATGCCGGAACTGGGCCAGAGCTATTGCGCGCACAAAGACGGCTATCGGACGACAGCCGAACTCGTTCGCGCAATCCGCGACGTTGCCCCTTTTGAAGTCAGCGTTTCGGCTTACCCGGAAAAGCATCCGGATTCCCCGTCCCTAGAATGGGACCTGGAAGTTCTGAAAGCCAAGGTGGACGCAGGGGCCAGCCGCGCCATCACCCAATTTGCCTTCGACAACGAGGTTTTCGCGCGGCTCCGCGACCGGGCGCAGCGGGCCGGCATCGACGTTCCCATCGTGCCCGGCTTGATGCCGACGACGAATTTCAAAGGTGTGTCGCGCATGGCCCAGCGCTGCGGCGCCGGCGTACCCGATTGGCTGAGGGCTCTCTATGACGGGCTCGACGACGATCTGGAAAGCCGCAAGCTCCTCGCCTCCGCGGTTCTGGTGGAACAGGTCCGTGAGTTGAAAGCGGAAGGTTTCGATCAGTTTCACTTCTACACGCTCAATCAGGCCGAACTGACCTTCGCGGTGTGCAGCATTCTTGGCATCAAGCCCGCCGGACAGAATCCGGTAGCGGCATGAACGAGGCGCGCAGCAAACGCCTCGATTGGCTGAAGCGCGAGGCGCGCGAGCGCATTCTCGTGCTCGACGGCGCCTGGGGCGTGATGATCCAGAACTATCATTTGAGCGAAGCGGATTTTCGCAAGGCCCGGTTCCGCGATCATCCGCGCGACCTCAAGGGCAATAATGATCTTCTCGTGCTGACCCAGCCCGATATCATTCGCGAAATCGGCCGCGCCTATCTGCACGCCGGCGCGGACATCATCGAGAGCAACAGCTTCAATTCCACCTCGATCAGCCAGGCCGATTATGGCCTGGAGTCGCTGGTCGTCGAGTTGAACGAGACGGCGGCGCGTCTGGCGCGCGAAGTCTGCGATGAATTCTCGACCCCGGACCGGCCGCGTTTCGTGGCCGGCGTGCTGGGCCCAACCAACCGCACCGCTTCGCTTTCGCCCGATGTGAACGATGCGGGTTATCGCAACACCAGCTTCGATGCGCTGGCGGCGACCTATGCCGATTCGACGCGCGCGCTGATCCGCGGCGGCGCCGATCTCATCATGATCGAGACGGTGTTCGACACGTTAAACGCAAAGGCCGCGATCTACGGCATCGAAGAGGTGTTCGCGCAAATGGGCGAGCGTCTTCCGGTGTGGATCTCCGGCACGATCACCGATCTGTCGGGGCGAACCCTCACAGGGCAGACCACCGAGGCGTTCTGGCATTCCGTCCGGCATGCCAATCCGTTTGCCATTGGCCTGAATTGCGCTTTGGGTCCCAAGGAGCTGCGTCCCCACGTGTCCGATCTTTCCGAGATCGCCGACACGCTGACGAGCGCCCATCCCAATGCCGGCCTGCCCAATGCGTTCGGCGGCTATGACGAGACGCCCGAATCCATGGCCGCCCATATCGGCGAGTTCGCCCGCGAAGGCCTGGTCAACATCGTCGGCGGTTGCTGCGGCACGACGCCGGAGCACATTCGCGCCTTCGCCGAGACGGTCGGCGGCCTGCCGCCGCGCAAGATTCCCGACAAGCCGCGCCGCTTGCGGCTCTCCGGGCTTGAACCCTTCACCCTGACGCCGGAAATGAATTTCGTGAATGTCGGCGAGCGGACCAACATCACCGGCTCCGCCAAATTCCGCAAATTGATCACGGCCGGCGATTTCGAAGCAGCCCTTGAGGTCGCGCGCAGCCAGGTCGAAAGCGGCGCGCAGCTCATCGACATCAACATGGACGAGGGCCTGATCGATTCGGAAGCCACCATGGCGCGGTTCCTCAATCTCGCCGCCGGCGAGCCCGATATCGCCCGCGTTCCGGTGATGATCGATTCCTCCAAATGGAGCGTCATCGAGGCCGGTCTGAAATGCGTGCAGGGCAAGCCGATCGTCAATTCGATCAGTCTGAAGGAAGGCGAGGAGGCTTTCGTCGCCTCCGCCGAAAAGGTCCGGCGCTATGGCGCGGCGGTGGTGGTCATGGCGTTCGACGAAAAGGGCCAGGCCGATACGGCAGAGCGCAAATTCCAGATCTGCCGCCGTGCCTACGACATATTGGTCGACCGCGTCGGCTTTCCGCCCGAGGACATCATCTTCGATCCCAATATTTTCGCCGTCGCGACGGGAATCGAGGAGCACAATGATTACGGCCGCGCCTATATCGACGCGGTGACGCGCATCCGCCAGGCGCTGCCCTTCACCCATGTGTCGGGCGGCGTGTCGAATTTCTCCTTTTCCTTCCGCGGCAATGATCGCGTGCGCGAAGCGATGCATTCGGTGTTCCTCTACCATGCGATTCACGCCGGCATGGATATGGGCATCGTGAATGCCGGTAATCTTCCGGTTTACGAAGACGTTCCCACCGAATTGCGCGATGGCATCGAGGATGTGCTGTTCAACCGCCGCCCCGAGGCGACCGAACGGCTGCTGGAGCTGGCGCAGAAATATCGCAGCTCCGGCGCGGAAGCCGATCCCGAGATCACGCTTGCCTGGCGCGCGCTGCCGGTGGGCGAGCGTCTGACGCATGCGCTGGTTCACGGCATCGCCGATTTTGTGATGGACGATGTCGAGGAGGCGCGGCAACAGGCGACACGGCCGCTCGACGTGATCGAAGGCCCGCTGATGACCGGCATGAATGTGGTCGGCGATCTCTTCGGCAGCGGCAAGATGTTCCTGCCCCAAGTGGTGAAATCGGCCCGCGTGATGAAGAAGGCGGTGGCCTATCTCATTCCTTTCATGGAAGCCGAGAAGCTGGGGGCGAAACGGGAATCCGCCGGCCGCATCGTGATGGCCACCGTCAAGGGCGACGTGCACGACATCGGCAAGAACATCGTCGGCGTGGTGTTGCAATGCAACGGCTATGAGGTCGAGGATCTGGGCGTCATGGTTTCGGCGGCGCGCATCCTCGAAACCGCGCGCGAGAAGAACGCCGACGTCATCGGCCTGTCCGGCCTGATCACGCCCTCGCTCGATGAGATGTGCCATGTCGCCGCCGAGATGGAGCGCGAAGGCTTCGACATCCCGCTGTTGATCGGCGGCGCCACCACCAGCCGCGTGCACACAGCGGTGAAAATCCACCCCAATTACACGCGCGGCCAGACCGTTTACGTGACGGATGCGTCGCGCGCGGTGGGCGTGGTGGCGAGTCTCATCTCGAAGGAGACGCGCGCCTCTTTTGTCGGCGACGTGCGGAGCGAATATGCCCGCATCATCGCCTCGCACGATGTCAATCGTGGGCCGCAGCGGCGGCTCACTCTGGGTCAGGCGCGCGCCAACCGGTTCGCGCCGGATTGGGCCTCCTACACGCCGCCCGCGCCGCGTTTCCTGGGCACGCGCAGCTTCGATGCCTATGATCTTGCCGAGCTCGTGCCCTATATCGACTGGTCGCCCTTTTTCCAGGCCTGGGAGATGAAGGGGCGCTATCCCGCCATCCTGGACGACGAAAAATCCGGCGTTGTCGCGCGCGCGCTGTTCGCCGATGCGCAAGCGATGCTGGCGCGCATCGTCAAGGAGAAATGGCTGACGGCGCGGGCGAGCATCGGCTTCTGGCCGGCCGAATCGGAAGGCGAGGATATCGTTCTGTATACGGACGAGACGCGGAAAACGCGGCTGGCGACGTTCCACACCCTGCGCCAGCAGGTGGCGCGCGAGCGTCAAACGGCCAATCTGGCGCTTGCCGATTTCGTGGCGCCGGCCGGCATCGGCAAGCACGATTATGTCGGCGGCTTCGTGGTCACGACAGGCTTCGGCGAGGAGGCCATCGCGGAGCGCTTCAAGGCCGACAAGGACGATTACAACGCCATTCTGTTGAGCGCGCTGGCGGATAGGCTGGCCGAAGCCTTTGCCGAACGCATGCATCAGCGCGTGCGCAGGGAATTCTGGGCCTATGCGCCGGGCGAGACCCTGTCCAATGAGGAACTGATCGGCGAAGCCTATAGCGGCATAAGGCCCGCGCCGGGCTACCCGGCGCAGCCCGACCACACCGAGAAGGGCACGCTGTTCCGCGTTCTCGATGCGGAAAAATCGTCGGGCGTGAAGCTCACCGAGAACTATGCCATGTGGCCCGGTTCGTCCGTATCCGGATTATATCTCAGCCATCCGGAGTCGCGCTATTTCGGCGTCGGCAAGGTCGAGCGCGATCAGGTCGAGGATTATGCCCGCCGCAAGAACTGGACGCTCGAAGAGGCCGAACGCTGGTTGGGCCCGGTGCTGAATTACAATCCGCGCAAGCCCCAAGCGGCTTAAAGTTTGCCTTCCAGCCACGGACAGCCGTAATTGCGGACCTG
>DASQIQ010000453.1:0-3591 GCA_035631495.1 Micropepsaceae bacterium | reverse complement strand
ACCCGCTTCGCGCGCCCCGACCAGATCGTGTTCCATTCCCGAAGCTCCGTCGTGTTGTTGAGTTCGAGTTCGTCGGTCCGTCCTCCCGAGGCGCCCAGCTCGAAATTGTAGGCGTTGCGCCGGGTCTGGCCCGGATCGATATAAAGCGCGACGGAGTCGGCCGATGCGAGTCGTCCATCGCGCTCCATCGATCCCGGGATGATCTCATCCGGGTGGCTGTCATAGGCATAGAAGCCGAAATAGAGATTGTTCTGATCGTAGAGGATGCGCAGGACCGTCCGCTCGGTCGCGGGCTCGCCCGGATTGGGACTCTTTTGCGTGAACTTGTCGATCACCCCGGCCTTGGCCCAGACCGGATCCGACAGGTCCCCGTCTATGATGGGCGCTTCCGATATGTCGATGCGAACCGCCTTGGCGCTGGGTCTGACCTGACCCATGGCTGCCGGCGCCGCGGCCCGCGCGGATGGGAGGCCGCTCATCGCAGCACACAAAAGCAACAGCAGAGCGGGCGCCGTTCTGGCGCCCCAGCTCCCGAAAACCCGCTTCACGTTTCCCCCCGGGCGGTGTATCCGCCCGATGTTTCGTTGGCCGATTATCCGGGACGATAGGACGGAGTTCGGCAACACTCAACACGGCAGCTCAACCCCGCGCGATTCACCTCCCCCTTGTGGGGAGGTCGAACTGCTGTACCGAAGCGAAAACGGTTCGGTTGGGGGGAGCGATTTGGCGCCGGAAGCGAGCGCCAAATGATCCGGCCCTATCTTTTCTATTTCGACAAACATTCTATCCTGCGCGGTGCAGATCCGTCAGACCATTACGGTAGGAGGGAACAGCACATGATCCGGAAATTCTTGCTCGGCGGCGGCGCGTTCATCGCGTTCACCGCGCCGGTATTGGCGCAAGACCCTTGCGCTGCGCCGGCTGCACCGAAGATACCCAGTGGCGCCAGGGTGACGACCGCCCAGATCATCGCCGCACAGAATGACATCAAAGCCTACGCCGCGGCATCGGACAAATTCCAGGCCTGTCTCGTTGGAGAGCTCGGCCGCCAAAAAGATTTGGCGAAACAAAACAATTTGCCATTCGATCCCAACATTCAGGCGGCTTTGGAAACCAAAGCCGCCGCCCAGAGGAAGGATGCGGAACGCGTTGCAGCCACATGGAGCGCCAGCGTGAGGGCCTTCAACCAGGCTCAGCTGCGAAAGCCGGAGGAACCGATCCTGCAACCGACGCAGCGCGCCATGGGTAATATGGGCATGGGTCGTATGTAGTGGCTTTGCGAAAATAGAAACGGGCGAAACTCCCACCCCGTCTTTTCGCCTTGGAAACGGAAAACGAAATAGGTCAATCATCCGGAAAGGCGGATGGTCTGGCCCTACTGAGACTTGACCTCCTGCGCGCTTCCCGGCTGCCAGCCCAAGACCCACCTTCCAACCCTTTTTGTATTGTCCTCACGGCATAGCGAAGCGGCACGACCACGATGCCCCACTGCCCCGCAAAGGGCGATACCAGGGAGATGGCGATAATAATCGCGCTGGCTCGCGGGATAAACCAATTGCGATGCTCAGCCTCGATTTCCATTTCCAGAGGGACATCGTGCTTCAACAGTCTTTTCACACTCTTGCTCAAGTGCCGGGTGGCGTAGAACCACAAGGCCTGAAGCAGCAGGCCCGCCAACAGCAGGTTGCTGGCATAGATCAAGACGGCGACGCGCGGCCGCCAAAGAAACTTGGGTGTCAGATCTCGCCAAAACTTGAATGGCAGATCTCGCCAAAAATCCCTGGATGTCAGATCTCCAAATGAAATCCAGTGCTGCCGGAGATAGGCGGCCGAAAACGGGATGAAGACGATGCAAATCAGAAAGGCGGCGTTCAGCCAAAGAAAGGCGCGGTCCGGCCGTTCGATCAGATTCAGCTCGTTATGGTGCGCCACCCAATACATCGCGATCACGAAGGAGCTGTAAAGGAAACTGACGAACATCGGCCAGAACATGCCCCAGCCGTTGTCGTTGATTTTAGCGATGTGGTCGGCGGTGCTGAGATCGACGACGAGCAGCGTGAGCGCAACGGAAAAGACGCCGTCGCTCAATGCTTCGAGGCGCGTCTTGGTAAACGGGAACTGTTTCTCCTTCGCACCGGGGGGAGCTTGAGAGTTTTCGGATCGCTCAGCTCTGTCCATAGGCTTCGCAGCAGGGGCAGGAATGAGACCATAGTCTCGCATAGTTCACTTGCCCTGGGGAGCGCCTTTCCCGCGGCCGCCACATTGACGAGCCACCCTCTTACTGACGTTTCGCCGCCTGCATGCTCTTCGCCAGCACCAAAGCGACGTGGACCGCGGCACGGCCTGACCCGTCCTTGATCTGATGCCGGCATGAGGTGCCGTCCGCGACCAGGATCGTATCGTTATTCGCTTTGCGCACGGCCGGCAGCAATGAGAGCTCCGCCATCTTCAGCGAGACGTCGATGGTTTCCTTCTGATAGCCGAAGGCGCCGGCCATGCCGCAGCAGGAGGTCTCGATGAGATCGACCTTCAGGCCGGGCACGCGAGCCAGGACTTTCTGCACCGGACCCATGACGTCGAACGCTTTCTGGTGGCAATGGCCATGTAGAAGTGCGTTTGCCCCAATCGGCGCGAGGGCGGGATTGAAACGGCCCGCTTCGATTTCGCGCGCGAGGAATTCCTCGAACAGAAAGGTGGATTTGGCGAGGAGCTTCGCGTCTTCGCCCGGAGCCAGCGAGGGCATCTCGTCGCGGAAGGTGAAGATGCAGCTCGGCTCCAACCCCACGATGGGCACGCCGCGTCTTGCGAAGGGAAGCAGCGCCACCATGCTGCGCGCGGCTTCCGCTTTGGCTTCGGCGACGAGACCCGCAGTCAGGAAGGTGCGGCCACAGCAGAGCGGCCGCGAGGAGCCGTTCGCGAGTTTGGGCAGATGCACGCGATAGCCCGCGCCCGTCAGCACGTCGAGCGCGGCGTCGAGATTCTCGCGCTCGTAATAGCGGTTGAAGGTGTCGGCAAAGAGCACAACTTCCGGGCCGCCCGCAGGGCCGACCGCATCTTCCTTCACGTTGAAGACATCCATGCGCCAGCGCGGCAGCTTGCGCCGCGCGGAAAATCCGATGATGGGCTCGCTCAGCTGCGCCAGGCCCGGCACGCGGTCGCGCAAATTGAGCAGCCAGCCGAGCTTTGCCGCATATGGCGCATAGCGCGGCAGATAGCCGATCAACCGGTCGCGCAGTGTCACGCCATATTTGGCCGCCCGCGCCGCCAGGACCTCGATCTTCATCTTGGCCATGTCGACACCGGTCGGACATTCGCGCCGGCATGCCTTGCAGGAGACGCAGAGCTTCAGCGTCTCCATCATTTCATCGGAAGAGAGCGCATCCTCACCGAGCTGGCCGGAGAGCGCGAGCCGGAGCGAGTTCGCGCGCCCGCGCGTGACATCGCGCTCGTTCAGCGTTGCGCGATAGGACGGGCACATGGCGCCGCCTTGATGTTTGCGGCAGGCGCCATTGTTGTTGCACATCTCGGCCGCGCCCTGGAAACCGGCGCCGCCGCCCGGAAACTCCGACCAATCCAGCACCGGCTTCATCG
>DASQIQ010000452.1:0-4740 GCA_035631495.1 Micropepsaceae bacterium | reverse complement strand
CCGCCGGCTGCGCCTTCGCCCTGATCCTGCCTATCGTCGAGGTGGATACGACTGGGCGCTCGCCTTTGGGAAGTGACCGATGCCTCTCGTCCTCAAGATGACGGCGCTTTACATCGTTCTGAATGCCGCGATCATGGTGGCGCTCGCGGCGAACGTTATCCGTATGCGTTACCGCACCAGAACGCGCTTTGGAGATTCCATCAACCCGGAGATGCTGCGCGCCATCCGCGCCCATGGGAACAATACGGAATATGTGCCGATTGCGCTGATCATTCTTCTGCTCGCGCATAATTTGGGGGCCGGTCTGCCCCTCATTCATGCCATCGGCCTTCCCTTGACGGTGGGGCGCGTCCTCCACGCAACTGGCTTTCTGGCGCGCGGTGACGAGACGCCTACCGGCCATTCATATTTGCGCATGACGGGCATGATCCTGACGTTCTTCGCCATTTTGGTCGGGATTCTTGGATGTTTAGGGTTGGTTGCGACCGCCCCTAGCTGATGCGGCTGGAAAGCCGCCCGCTGGACTATATATTCCGCATCTCCCGCGTTATCAGTGCGGCCGCTACCCGCCCGCATCTTCCTTTCGAGGTTCCATGAGCAAGAAACTTCCCGATCCCGCCGCCGCCGATCGTCTCGACCGGTTGGTGAAGGCCGCGCTCAAATCGGGGGCGGACGCCGCCGACGCGGTTGAGTTCAAGAACATATCGGTGGGCGTCTCCTATCGCTTGGGCAAGCTCGAAGATGTGGGCCGCGCCGAATCCTCCGATTTGGGCCTGCGCGTTTTCGTCGGCAAGCAGGTCGCCTTCGTCTCTTCGACCGACTTTTCCAATGCTGGCTTGGCGGTTTTGCCCGAGCGTGCGGTGGCCATGGCCAAGCTTGCGCCGGAGGACAAATATGCCGGCCTTGCTCCCGAGGAAAGACTCGCGACCAGTCTGCCCGAGCTGGAAATCGATGATCCGGAGGAGCCTTCGACCGTGCTCCTGGTCGAGCGCGCCCGCGCCGCCGAAGGCGCAGCCCTTGAAGTGGCCGGCGTCACCAATTCCGAAGGCGGGAGCGCGGATTACGGCCGCACCATGGTCACGCTCGCGACATCCGCAGGTTTCCTCGGCGGCTACACACGCACGAGCCGGAGCGTCGCCGTTTCGGTGATCGCCGGTGAAGGCACCGAGATGGAACGCGATTACGATTACGCCCATTCGTGTTTCGCCGCCGATCTGGAATCGGCCGAAGCGGTCGGCAAACGCGCTGCCGAACGCGCCGTTAAGCGCCTCAATCCCCGCAAGGCGAAAACCCAGGCGGTGCCGGTGTTCTACGATCCGCGCGTCTCGAACAGCCTGGTCGGACATTTTGCCGGCGGCATATCGGGGGCGGCCATCGCACGTGGCGTCAGTTTCCTGAAAGACCGCATGGGCGAAGACGTGTTCGCGGCCGGCGTTACCATCATCGATGATCCGCACCGCAAGCGCGGACACCGCTCCAAACCCTTTGACGGCGAGGGTGTCGCCAACCGCCGTACGGTGCTGATCGACAAGGGCCGTCTCACCACCTGGTTGCTGGACTCTGCGTCCGCGCGCCAGCTGGGACTTCAGACCACCGGCCATGCCTCGCGCGGCACCGGCGGTCCGCCTTCGCCCTCCTCCACCAACCTCTATATGGCGGCTGGGAACCTCTCGCCCGAGGAACTGATGGAAGATGTGCGCGAGGGCTTCTATGTCACCGAGTTGATTGGCATGGGCGTGAACAACGTCACGGGCGATTATTCGCGCGGCGCCGCCGGATTCTGGATCGAGAACGGAAAGCTTGCCTATCCGGTCAGCGAGATCACCGTCGCCGGCAATCTGAAGGACATGTATCGCGCGCTCACGCCCGCCAACGATCTGGTGTTCCGGCACGGCACAGATGCGCCCACCGTGCGCATTGAGGGGATGACGATTGCCGGGGAGTGACAACGCGGCCGACACCAAGCTTCTCGTTGAACAATTGCGCGAAGCCGGCGACATCGCGCGGCATTATTTCGGCGGCACCTATAAGAGCTGGAACAAAAGTCACGGCAATCCGGTCACGGAAGCGGACATCGAAATCGACAATTTCCTGCGGCAGAGGCTTTTGGCCGCACGGCCGGCCTATGCCTGGTTGTCGGAGGAAACCAAAGACGATCCCGTCCGGCTCATGCGCAAGCGCGTCTTCGTCGTAGATCCAATCGACGGCACCCACGGCTTTCTCAAGCACCGTCCGGATTTCACCATCGTGGCGGCAATCGTCGAGAATGGCAGGCCTGTGTCAGGCGCGATCTACAACCCGATCACCGACGACATGTTCGAGGCTGTAAAGGGAGAAGGCACGCGGAAGAATGACGCGCTTGTCCGGGTCAGCGTCCGATCCAATTTCGAAGGCGTCCGCTTCTTGGCGGAGAAAAGAGTGATGGACCCCGCGCGCTGGGCAAATCCTTGGCCTAACTCCATCGTAGTTGAAACGCGCGCATCAGCCGCCTATCGCATGGCGCTCGTGGCTGCCGGCGAATTCGACGCCATGATTTCGCTGTCGTCCAAATCGGACTGGGACGTCGCTGCGGCTGACCTCATGGTCCACGAGGCAGGAGGGCGCGTCACCACCAAAGAGGGCGATCTCTTGATCTACAATCGCGAGAAACCTCAGCATCGAAGCCTCATTTGTGCCGGACCTCCCATGCACGCTCGTCTTCTCGCGCGGCTCCACGACTTCCGCCCGGGCCCCTGAGAGTGCCACCGCTCGCGAGAAGCAAACCCCGCTTCGGGCCGCCGATCACCATCGAAGATGAGGTGAGGACCGGCGCTATCGCTTATTGGCAAGGCGAGTATTGCCAGAGCCGGGCCGACAAGAACGGCGTCAGCCTGCTTGATTATATCCACGCGATCTTCGGGCTGTTGCGGCAGAAGCAGGCGCAAAGCGTGCTGATGGTCGGCTGCGCCGGCGGTTCGCTCGCCACCATGCTGTCGCGTGTCGGCTGTCATGTCGTCGCCATCGATGTGAACCCGCAAGCGTTTGTTCTCGCCCGCCGCCATTTCGGACTGCCCGCGCAAGTCGAGTGCCGCGTCGCGGATGGGTTCGACTATCTGCTCGCCACGCGGCGCAAGTTCGACGCTATCGTCGTGGATGCGTTCCATGGCGGGCGCATGGCCTCCGAGCTGCTGTCGGAAGCGTTTTTCGCGCAAGCCGCCAAGCGTCTACGCGCGGGCGGCGTCATTTTCGCCAATGTCCATGTCGCAAGCGATTCCGATTCCATGCCGAAGCGCGTGGCCTGCTGCATGAACGCCGCTTCGCCCGAATTGCGCATCTTGGATCGCCGCGGGACCAAATACCGGAATGCTACGGTGGTGGCGGGTGCAGTGCGCGGGTTGAAAAGACCTGCACTCCTCATGCCGCCTGCGATCGAAGCGGCGAAATTGGCCAAAGCGCTCGCCGCCATGCAATTCGCAGCGGGCGGAGCGTTGAAGTAGGCCTGTCATCCCCGGCAGGCCCATGCTCGCGAGGACAGGAATTGCTTCGCTCAAGCCAGCCACGTCCCAAGCGAGTTTGGATCGTTGTCGCGTTGGTGTCGGCGCCAAGATGTTCGGCGTTGCTCACGAGCAACCAGAACTCGATGAGCGAATGCCCATCAGTGTTGATCTGGATTAACAGCCTATTCATTCGGCGTTCAGCTCTGGAGCGGTAAGGGTCAAGGATTCGTCAAAATCGTGGTGGGGCCGCATGGGATGCCGGGGCGCGCGCGATATCGCCGATGAGGGAGCAAAAAGACGACGGGTGGAGAAATGGCCAAAATCGTACGGCTAACGCCGGATAATGGCGGCGAATTGGATCTGCCGGTTCTGGATCTACCCCAAACATCGGCCGACGCCGACGTGTCCCCGGAAAGTGTCGGACAAGATCTGTGCAAGGCGCGTCGGCGCAGCGGCAAAACGCTGATGGAAGTCTCACACGGGACCAAAATTCCTCCGCATCATTTGATCGCCATTGAGACGAGCCGCTTCGAAGCCTTGCCCGGCCGCGTCTACGCGGTCGGTTTCGTGCGGAGCTATTCAGCCTATCTTGGGCTCGATGCCGAAACGATTGTGGCTCGTCTAAGGGCCGAAATGGCCGGGTCCGATGCCAAGCTGCCTGTTATTGGTCCATTGCCTCCGCCCGAGCGCGAAGATCTGGACGCCGAGTTTGCGGAGAGCGGCGATGCCGAGGAACTCGTTGTCCGTCTATTAACTCCGCCCGAGCCCAAGCTGCCGCACAGTGTTATCGCCGGACTGCTGATCGCTGTGCTCATTTATTCCGGCTACTACGTTCTCGCCTCTTCAGCGCGCATGGCACGGCCGCCGGTAATGCCCGTGCCGGCTCGGCTGGCGGCCGAAGCGGGTCTCACGCAAAAACAGGCTGGCACTCCATCGCTTGCGACTGTTCGCCAGCCACCACGAAAATCGCCCAAGCTCGCCCTCCTCCCATCAATGCAACTCCTCCCGACTGAGCCAATCATAGTGCCGCCGCTCACACCTGTTGCGTTGCCACCCGCCTGGCCCGCGAAGTCCGCCGTCGCTTCATCAACCAAAGTCGCCCCGACACGGTTCAACTCGGGGCGGTCCCTCGCGACCGTTGAGCCACCACCCGCCTCGCCCCCCAAACTCGCACTTCCCCCGCCGGCGGAGGTAGTCCCAACGCAGCCGGTGGCCGTCCCCTCCGAACCGGGGTCAAGGTTTCATGCGCCGCTGCCGCTGGGGC
>DASQIQ010000451.1:0-2503 GCA_035631495.1 Micropepsaceae bacterium | reverse complement strand
GTTAGAAAGCGCGTGACCGTGCGCAAAGCATCAGCGAAGAAGCCAAAGTAATACATTTCCCTATTTCTTGGTCCGCAAAAAAAGACGCCCAGCGTGGGGATATGGCGCGCCATCCTGCGCGTCTTGCCTGTTCCCTTCTTTGCTTCTAAGAGCGGGGCTGTGGGGCGGCCGTGAATACGCGGCCGAAAGGGTTAAGCGTCTATCGTGGCTGGCAAAATTAGATCCGTGAGCGAAGTCGTCGCCACCGTTCCGAACGGCGCGCATATCGCGTTGGGTGGCTTCGCGATTGCCCGCAACGTCATCACCATCGTCCATGAACTGATCCGCCAGCAAAAGCGCGAGCTTGTGGTTTCGCAAGGGGTGGCCGGGCTCGATACGGACCTCTTGGTGGGAGCCGGCCTGGTCAGCCGTCTCATTATCGGGGGTGGATCGCTCGATAGGTTCGGCCCGGTCCATTGCATCAACCGGGCGCGCGAGACGGGCTCGCTGCTCTTCGAGGACTGGACAAGCCTGTCTTTGTGCTTCCGCTATCTTGCGGGCGCGCTTGGGCTCTCCTTCATCCCCATCAAATCGCTGATCGCCTCGGAAATCCTGGAGCGCCTCGAACGCGGGCCCGGAGCAGGGGACGTGAAGCCCATGCAATGCCCCTTCACGGGCGAGACCTATCTCGCGCTGAGCGCGCTCACGCCCGATGTCTCCTTCGTGCATGTCCAGACCGCGGACGCGGACGGCAATTGCCGCATCGATGGGCCGCGCTGGGAAAACGAGGAACAGGCCAAGGCCGCCAAACGCCTCATCGTCGTCGCCGAGACCATCGTGCCGACCGAAGAGATTCAACGCACACCCGAGCGCACCATCATTCCCGGCCACCGTGTGGAGGCCGTCATCCATCAGCCCTTCGGGGCCCATCCGACGGCGGTCTTCGGCTGCTATGATTACGACGCCGCGCATCTGAAGCTCTATGTCGAGCATTCCAAACGAGCCGAGCGCATCGGCGAGTATATCGACACGTATATTCGAGGCACCAAGAACCACCCTGAATATCTCGAAAGAGCCGGCGGGCTTGCGCATCTCGCTGCGCTGAAGGCCGATCCGGTCTTGGGCTATTGAGATGTCCGAAATCCGCGCCACCGAAATCATGGTTGCCGCCGGAGCGCATGAGCTCAAGGACGGCGAGACCGTGGTGGTCGGCATCGGCCTGCCGCAGATCGCCTGCTTTCTCGCCAAGGCCACGCATGCGCCGGGCCTGACGCCGCTGCTCGAAATCGGTGTCGCCAATATGCGCCCCAAGGACACGCCGGTGGGGCTTGCCGATTCCCGCATCTTTTATCGCGCCACGTGCTGGAGCGGCTTTCTCGACGTGATGGGGATGAATCTCCATCGCGGCATCGTCGACACCGGATTTCTGGGTGCACTGGAGGTCGATCGCTTCGGCAATATCAATACTACCTTATCGCGCGAAGGCGGGCGCTTGCGCTATTTCAATGGCAGCGCCGGGGGCAATGACGTGGCGTCCTTGGCCAAGCGGGTGATCGTCATCATGCGTCATGAGAAGCGCAAATTGCCCGTCGCGGTGTCCCATCTGACCAGCCCCGGTTTCGTCGGGGGCCGGGCCCGCGCGGAATTGGGCCTGCGGGGCGGCGGTCCGCACCGCATCATCACCGACAAGGCTGTGATGGGGTTCGATAAGGAAAACCACTCGGCGACACTCGTTTCCTTGCATCCGGGGGTGGATTTGGAGGATGTGTTGGCGAATACCGGGTTTCCTTTGCAGGTGCCGGACGTGGTTCCCCTAACGCCGTTGCCAACGGCCGAAGAGCTCCGGCTGCTGCGCCATGAGATCGACCCCAAAAGCGTGTATCTGGGAGGAGTTGGGTGACTGGCGGTGAAAAACCCTCAACTGTCATGGCCCGCAACAGCGGGCCATCCAGGCGATGAAGGGCTCATTCGGCGCATGGACATGCGCCGGCTGGATGGTCCGGTCGAGCCGGACCATGACAAGTAAGGATGAAAGCGAGAGAGACACGTGCATTACGACATCGAGCTGAATTCGGCAGCCCATTATCCGGTTCGCGGCATCGTGGATTTGTCGCCTGCCATCGAACAGGCCGGCTTCGGCGCGTTCTGGAAAGGTGAATCGAACAGCACCGATCCGCTGGTGCTGCTCTCGGCGATTGCCGCGCGCACCTCCAAGCTGAAACTCGGAACCGCGATCTATCACATCTATGGCCGCAGCGCGGTGACGCTCGGCATCCAATCGGCGACGATTCAGGATCTGTCCGGCGGGCGGCTGCTGCTGGGACTTGGCGTCGCCAACAAGACCATCGCCGCCTGGCACAATGGCGTCTTCGACCGCCCCTTACGACGCGCCCGCGAATATATCGACATCGTCAAGAAGACCGCAGCCGGCGAGCGCGTCGAATATGAGGGCGAGATTTACAACACGGGCAAGCGCTTCCAGCTTTCCTGGCAACCGGCGCATCCGAACTTTCCGATCTATCTT
>DASQIQ010000450.1:0-10378 GCA_035631495.1 Micropepsaceae bacterium | reverse complement strand
TGAATCCCATTCGCGTTCAGGTCGTGCCAGACGTAATCGCCGATCGCGGCCGATGTCGTCTCGATCAGTAACGGCTGCCGAATGTGCCCTGGCGTACTAGTGTCGAGCAGGACGGCGATCTTGTCATTGCTGGGGTCGTTGTCGGTGACATCCGGCACATAGCCCTCGCCCTGACTAACCGCGTGGCCGACAATGTTCGCCACCTTGGTCATGTCATATGGGCCGAGGAACGTGTCACCGAGCGACTCTCCATCGCCCAGTAGCTGATAGATGCTCTGTTGGATTTCCCCGTAGGTGATCCCAGTCATGAAGGTGGTGGTAGCGTTGTCGACGAGCTTATAGGTCCCGCCTGCTTCCAGAATCACATGGCCCATCAGCCAGTTGACGATATCCAAATTCGCCAAATACGGTAGCGGCGTAGCATCATGCGGGACTGCGGGGGACACAACACCAGTGGTGAACGAGCTAGGAGGTGTATCATTTCCCAGTGTCGCAAAGCCGGCGGTCACGCGGAGAATGTCGTACTCATAACTCGAATAGATCGAGGCAGTAAAAGCTGTATTGTTAAAAATGACCTGATCTATATCGACACACCATGCGTCTATAACGGCGCCCACGGGAAAGATGGACCACGTTCCACCTTGAATTGTCAGGTCATCATAACTCGGGGCCGGGCCCAGTAAACCGGGGGTATGTAGGACGAATGTGATCGTGGGCGGAACATACGGCATGGTGGATCCCCCTTAGCAATTGCTCAGCACTGACTTTTCCGACGTCATTGCGAGCAGAAATAGCCGACTATCGCGAAGCGATAGCCGGCTATTGAAAAGCGTGGCGGCGCAAAGCGATGAATTGACTCCGGCAGCCCTAAGCCCAACGCATCCCGCGGGCGATGCTCGGACAGCGTTACTGCTTCTTCCCGCGGCGAAGCAGCATCATGGCCGCCAACCCAATGCCCAATACCGTTATCGAGGCGGGCTCAGGGACGTTGATAGTTCTGGCAAAGGCCGGGAACGACAGCATTGACAGCAGCAAAACCGAGTATGTGAAACGCATGGACTTCTCCTAATCATGGGTTGCGGAGTCGCTAGGTTCGCAATCGGTCAGCGTGTGCCAACCCAAAGCACACCCCCCCAAAACTGATCACTTACGACCACATCTGCAAAAAGCATGCCGTGGTTAGGACAAAATTGTGATTTTTTTTGGATGTTAGATCAAGGGGTTGCACGGGATGCTCGGTTTATCCCCAGTGACCTGTAAGAATCTCTGACACTTTATTAGTTCTCGCGGAACCCTCCCGGGGGTGAAGCCTCGTGCGTTGATTCCCGCTTTGGGCATCGCGCCTTCAGACTTCGACGACGCGGTTTGGCAACTCGTTGCGGTCATCTTTCGCCCGAGGGAAATGCACCGCGAGAAGCGCGCCCAGATCGCGGATGGCATGAGCCAGCGCTTCGCTGAGCGGGCCGTTTTGAATCTCGCCGGCAAGCCCGGCAACCGCCTCGTCCCATACGGCCTGGTCGAGTTTCGCGTGGATGCCCGAATCCGCCAGAATCTCGATGCGGCGGGGCAGGAGCGAAACATAGATGAGTACGCCCGTGCGGGCCGAAGTCAGATGCACGCCATGCGCCATGAACTGAGCGAGTGCCGCCCTGTGCGCGGCATCTTCCGCCAATGCCATTGGCACGATCCGATAGCGTAGGAAAGGGACAGACAAAAGGACAGACACGGCAATGAATCCCGATGCCTGCAAAGACAAGATCATAGACGTCGAAAGTGCGGTTCCGAGATAGAGGACCCAGGCGAGCAGTAGCGCAAATAAAGCCGCCCACAGAATCGGCACCAGCCGGAACGCGTCGGGGGAATGCGCGACAACGACATAGATCTCTCCCGAGGTGGCCGCTTCGGCATCCCGGATCTCGCGTGTGAGGCGTGCCTGTTCTTCGTCGGTGAGGGCGGGCTGGATCACCATCGGCCCGAAGCGCCGCCACCGCCGAAAGACCCACCGCCTCCCGAAAAGCCACCGCCCCCAAAGCCCCCGCCTCCGGAAAAGCCTCCTCCGCCCCATCGCCCACCCATGGGGATGATCCACGGCAAGGCGGATCCGCGCCGGCCGCGCTTGAGGGAGCGGAATGCAAAGAACAGCCACAGACCCAAGATGATGGCGACCCAGGCAAATTGTCCCAGATCCTGTGGTCCGGCGCCTCCCCGATCTCTCGCATTGGCGCGCCGTTTGAAATCCTCCGAATCGCCGGACAGCACCTGAATGATGTCGTCCACGCCGCGCTGAATGCCGCCGGAAAAATCGCCTACGCGAAAACGGGGCAAAATTCCGTTTTCGATGATAAGACGCGACACCGCGTCGGTGAGAGTCCCTTCCAGGCCGTAACCCACCTCTATCCGGACGCGGCGCTCATTCGGCGCGACGATGAGAAGGGCGCCATTGTTGCTGCCCTTCTGCCCGATTCCCCATTGCCGCCCGAGCCTGTAACCGTAATCCTCGATCTCATAGCCCTGCAGCGAGGGGAGCGTTGCGACGACGACTTGCCGCCCGCTCTTGGTTTCGAAATCCGCCAGCTTGCGCTCTATCCCTGCGCGCGCTCCTGCATCCAGGATATGGGCATCGTCCACGACGCGCCCCGTCAGCGCAGGGAAGCTGGGCTCAGCCGCCGACGCGACTCTCAATTGAAAGCCGCATAAGAAAAGCAGCGACAGGACGATAAGGGCGCGCGCCATAGTCGGCTCAGAATTTCACGCTTGGCGCCCGCTGGTTGTCATCCGTGGTGGTGAACGTCGCCATGGGTTTGGCGCTGTAGAAGCCGGCCCATAAGCGGCCCGGAAAGGTGCGAACTTCCGTGTTGTACGTTTGAACGGCGCCGATGTAATCGCGGCGGGCCACGGCGATGCGATTTTCGGTCCCTTCCAATTGCGATTGCAGCGCCAGGAAGTTCTGATTGGATTTGAGTTCAGGATAGCGTTCGCTGACCGCAAGCAGCCGGCCGAGGGCGCCGGAAAGCTGGGCTTGGGCTTGTTGAAAACGCTGAATGGCATCCGGGTCCGTGAGTTGATTGGCATTGACCTGGACCTGGGTGGCTTTTGCCCGCGCTTCGGTGACCTGGGTCAACACCTCGCGCTCCTGCGTGGCAAATCCCTTCACCGTTTCCACAAGGTTGGGGATCAGCTCGGCGCGGCGTTGATATTGGTTTTGAACCTCGCTCCATGCCGCCTTGGCCTGTTCTTCTTCGGTCGGGATGGTGTTGATGCCGCAGCCACACAAGAGAACCGCAACAAGAAGCACAACCACGGGGCGCATGGCTTTCCCGCGCGCCACCCTTTGCTGACCCATCGCCATACTCCTTGGTTGGACACTCATGGACGCGAATCGCACCCGTTTCCAAGTCCTTATATAGGCACGGAAACCAGCATTTCAGTCCGGACGGCAAAAACGGGCGCGGTCTATTTCAGAACCGAGGCCTTCTGGATGACGACCGGCATCAAAGGCGCGGCCCCGGGAAACGGCCCCGGACCACCCAGCGGAAGGGCCGCGATGGCGTCCACCACATCCATCCCGGATAGGACGTGGCCGAAGGTGGCAAAACCGGTCTTGTTCTCGAAATCGTCCGGCCGGCGGTCGATAGCCTTGTTGTCCGCGAGATTGATGAAAAACTCCGCTCTGGCGGAATTGGGATCATCGCCATGCCCCATGGCCATAGTTCCACGCGCGTTGCTGAGCGTGGTTGCGGTTTCCAACGGAATGGGGTCATGAACCCCGCGTGGCTTGCCTTCGGCGTCAAAGCTTCCGGCCTGGATGATGAATCCGGGCACGACGCGATAGAACACGGTGCCGTCGAAATGGCCCTCTATCACATAACGCAGAAAATTCGCCACCGTTATGGGAGCGTGCTCGTGGTCGAGCTCGAAGACAATCTCCCCCAATGAGGTCTGGAACGAGACTCTCGGCGCCGCGTCATCGGCGGCAAGCGCAGCGCTCGCCGCGAATATTGTCCCGGCGAAGGCGGCCAGCTTCCCAATCCGCTGCAGGGCTCGTATCGGCGCGATTCTCATGGCTATGGTTCCGATTTGCCTTCCAATCGCTTGACCACCCGCTGCCGGGCGGCCACGCGATCCGCATCCGAGACATAGATTAGACCCGCCACACGCCGGAGCAAGGCGTCTTCTTCCGGATCGAGCACACCGTCCGCGTAGGCGGTTTCCCAAAGCATCTCGATCAGGCGTATCCGCTGCTGTGGATCCATGCGCTGGACGGCGAGCCGGGTGAAGGGGTGGAGCTGATTGGACCTTTCGGCTGTGACTTCGGCGAGCTTCAGCAACTCGCGCGTGGCGGCTTGCGTGAGCTCAAATTTTTCCGCGAGCAGGCGCTTGATGACAGCGCGTTCCGCATCGTCGAAATGGTCGTCCATTCGTGCCGCTTCGACCAGCAAGACGGCAACGGCAATCTGCAATTGATCAGGGCCCTCTTGCGAGGATTCGGGAGCGGCCAGAAGCTTGCGAATCTGAGCGAGCATGGGTTTGCCAGACAGGAATCGTCGATTCCCTCAGTCGCATAGATGGGATTGGCGTGGCAACCAAGCGCGGCGCGGCTTAGCCGAAAATCGCAATCAGCGTCCATAGAATGGCGGTCACTACCAAGAGAATGATCGCCAATCGGGTTATCATGAGACCATCTGTAACAGATATCTGAATGCTTTCCTTGGTTTAATGAACAAATGGTTAACCGAGGCGAGCGGCAATGCTCACCGATATTCGGCAGCCTACAAAATCGATCGTAGGTTAGGATGATTGGTGTCGTGTCCACATGAATTGAGGCTCACATGAACGCGCCCGCCGCCGATCTTCTGGTCTTCATCGATGTGATCTGCCCGTGGTGCCTGGTCGGGAAGCGCCGGCTGGAACGCGCCCTGACCATGATCGAACCGGACGCCGTGCGGGTTACCTGGCTGCCCTTCGAACTCAATCCGGATATGCCCAAAACCGGCATGGAACGCCGCGACTATCGGACCCGCAAATTTGGTTCGAGTGAGCGTTCGGCACAGCTCGATGCCCAGATGACGGAAATGGGCAAAGGCGAGGGCATCGAGTTTCGTTTTGACCTTATCGCGCGCACGCCCAACACCTTCAACGCACATCGATTGATCTGGCTCGCCCGCCAGACCGGCGGGCAGGATGCGCTCGTCGAACGGCTCTTCCGTGGATATTTTTCCGAAGGGCGCGACATCGGGTCGGATGCCGTATTGCAAGAACTCGCTTCCGATGCCGGCATCGAGTGCGCGCGGGTTTCATCCCTGCTCGAGAGTGATGAGGGTGCCTTGCAAGTTTCGCAGGAGGCAGAGGCGGCGCGACGCGCCGGTCTCTCGGGCGTGCCCGCTTTCATCCTGAACCGGCGCCCGCTGCTGGTCGGCGCCCATCCTCCTGAAACGATCGCTTCCGCGCTGCGCCACGCAATGGATGTGCTCCCCGAAATGCAAAGCTAGGATTTTTTGACGGCGTTGCCGCTTTCGAGCACATCCTCGATCCACGTCATGGCGGCCACCGCTTTTGCCAGACCAATCGATGGAATTGCGAGAAGCGTCACGTGTAGGCACTCTTCTCTCGTCAACCCCTCTTCGGTGCCTCGCCTGGTGTGGGAATGCACGGCCCCTTCGCTTTGCGAACCCACCGCCAGAGCAAGTTTCACGAGACGACGAGTCCGCGCATCGAGCGGACCGGTCCGCACAGGCCGCGCCCAGCTCTTCATAAGCGCCCCAAATTTTGGGATGCCGCCTCGCGATTCGCGCAGCCCCCGCGGGAAGCTTCACAGCCATGACCAACTGTTGTCGGTCAGGCGTTGATGGACGGAAGCGGGCGTCTGGTTTTGGGCTTTCGCTTCCTGGCTCCGTTCGTTTGCGTCATCGCGCGCAACGATTGTTTGGCGCGAGCACGCACCGGCAATGTTTTACGGGCTGTTCGACTCTTGGCCGCGCCGCGCTGCCACAATGCGTAGAGCCCGCCCATGAGCGCGCCGAACCCCAGCGATGCCGCTCCCAACATCAATGGCCGGGTTTTCACAATGTCCCGTGCCGAGCCATAACCGTCTTTGGCCCAATCCTCCAGTTGACTGGTTGTGTTCTTCGCGGCCTGGGCCGCGCTGTCGGCCGCCTTCTTGATACGGTCCACGACCATGTCGCCGGCACTTTCGAGTCCCGGAAGCGGGTTGCGCAGATTGTCGAGCATCACAATTCCTCACCGATGATTGCGCCGAGAGAACGAATGGCAACGTCTGCAAGTTCCCCCTTCGCAGATAATCGTGGCCTTCGCCGTAGGCGGAAAAATTCCAAATGATCTGAATTTGGTAGTTCGCGCCGGAACTTCCGAGCATCCCGTAAAGTTATTGAAATCAATCAATCAGAGGAGAACAAGCATGCGCTTGACAATGACGGCGGCAGCAGTGGTGGCCATTCTGACGGTTCCCGCTTTTGCTGCGACAACAACGGATGCATCCAATCCGGCAATCAAAACGACCGAAGGGAACAATCCCGGCGCGCCCGCCGCTGGGGCCAACAGCTTCACGATGGGCCAAGCTAAAGCTCGCATCCAATCGCGCGGCTACGCGGAGGTTTCCGCGCTCAAGAAGGACAAGGCCGGTCTATGGCACGGGAAAGCGATGAAAGACGGAAAACCGGTAAACGTCGAGCTCGATTTCCAAGGCAACGTCGTCACCAATTGACGCGCAACGACTGCCCCAATTTCGCAAAGCCACTCCATGTTTGAAGGAACGCACACATGACTGTCGCCATCTCACGCCTTTACGACGATTACTCGACCGCTAGCCAAGTGGTGAGAGACCTTGAAGCCGCTGGACTGCGGCCCGACGACATCAGCATCATCGCCAACAATGCGGACAATTGGTACCGGGACGACCGAGGCAGAAAAATGGATCGGATCGACCGTGACCATGACGGCAAGGATGATCGCGTCGAGGGCGCTGAAGCCGGAGCGGGCATCGGCGCCGTGGTCGGCGGAACCGCCGGCCTGCTCGCCGGCCTCGGCATCCTCGCCATTCCAGGCGTCGGCCCGGTCGTAGCCGCCGGCTGGCTCGCCGCTTTGGCGACGGGCGCTCTGGCCGGTGGGGCCGCAGGCGGCATCATCGGGGCCCTCACGCAAAGCGGCGTCAGCAAGGAAGACGCGCATGTTTATGCCGAAGGCCTCAGGCGCGGCGGAGCGCTGGTGACCGCTCGCGTGCCGGACGGCGAGCGCACGCGCTACGAAACAATCCTGGACCGTGCCGCGGTGAACATCCGCGAGCGCGGCGAAGCCTATCGCAAAGAGGGCTGGAAGAGCTTCGACGAAAGCGCGCCGGCCTATAGCGCCGAACAAGCTCGCAGAGAGCGCGAGATCGAAGCGTCCTCGAAAATAGGCCGCCCGCTCTAATCCCCGCACTTCTTCTACCTTTCTGGGCTCCGCGCCGCGGAGCCCAATTTTTTTGGACAACCCCTTGTGTTAAGCCTGTCGCAAATTTGGTGATCGGCCGACTTGGCTCCGCCCAACCGATTGCGTAATGATCTCGATATGAGCCTCTCGGTGCAGCCCGCCGATCTCGCCGGAAAGTTCTACCCAGCCGGCGCCGATGAACTTGCCGCTGGTGTGGACGGAAGTCTTGCGCGCGCGGCTCCGCCCGCTCTTGTCCCAAAGGCGGTGATCGCGCCGCACGCGGGCCACATCTACTCTGGTGACATCGCGGCCGCTGCCTACCGTCTGCTCGCGCAGCGCAAGGGCGTCATCAAGCGCGTGGTTTTGCTCGGCCCGAACCACCGGCAGCCGGTGCGCGGCATGGCCGTGTCGCCGGCCGATGCTTGGGCGACGCCGTTCGGTCCTCTCCCCGTCGATAGGCCCTCGCGCGATAGGCTGGCGCGGGAATTCCAGGTCGCGGTCACGCCGGCGCCCTTCGTGAACGAACACAGCCTCCAAGTGCATCTGCCCTTCATTCATCGCGCGCTTGGCGAAGTCGAGATCCTACCAGTCTTGGTCGGCCAGACGCCGCGCGATCACGTTTCCAAAGCGCTCGAGGCGCTGTGGGGCGGCCCGGAGACGGCGATCATCGTTTCCTCCGATCTCAGCCATTTCCATGACTACGCGACGTGCCAAGCCAAGGATGCCGAGACGACCGCCGCGATCGAGCGTTTGCAGCCTGCCGGTTGCGACGGCGACCGCGCCTGCGGGCGTTTCGCGATTCACGGTTTGCTCGATCAGGCGCAACGGCGGGATTTGCGCGTGACCGCACTGGACGTGCGCAACTCCGGCGATACCTAGGGGCTGCGCGAGCGGGTGGTCGGATATGGCTCGTTTGCGTTCGAGTACGCCCATACGGCACAGCTTGATGCGGCGACGCGCAAGTTGCTTCTGGACCTCGTGCGGCACACGGTTCGCTACGGTGCCCACCATGCTGGCGCGCCACTGAACGTGCAGTTTAAAAGCGCTGTCCCTCCCATGTTGCGGGCGCAGCGCGCGAGCTTCGTCACAATCAAGATCGGCGATTCTTTGCGCGGTTGTCGTGGCTCGCTCGCACCACACCGTCCTCTGGTGGAGGATGTGGTGGACAATGCGCGCAAATCGGCCTTCGACGATCCGCGTTTTCCACCGCTGACGCCGGCGGAGCTCGAGCAGATCCATCTGCATATCTCGATATTGTCGACGCCCAGGCCTATCCCCTGCGAGAACGAAGCCGCGCTGGCAAGGGCGCTGCGTCCCGATGTCGATGGGCTGATCATTCGCGACGGCGACCGGCGTGCCATTTTCCTCCCCAGCGTCTGGAGCGGAATTCCCGATCCGTTGAATTTCATCCGGAGCCTGAAACGCAAGGCCGGTCTGGCCGCCGATCATTGGTCGCCGAATTTCCAGGCCTATCGCTATGTCACTGAAAGTTTCGGCGATCCTCAGTCCCACGCGTAACCCATCGGCCGTTAGAGCTGCGCCGGCGCCTGCGCGGTTGCGGACGCCTCTCGGAATCGCGACAGCTTCACGGGAAGCCGCTTCTGTCCCCATTCGCCCGGCGGCCCGTCAAACACGCCCGCGCATTGCGTTCCGCAAGAGAGGCACTTGCCGTCGCCCGTTAAATGCCAGCGACCGAGCGCGTACCAATCGCGTTCGATGAGACAGGCGCCGCATTGATGGCAAAACGTGCTCTGCCGTCCAACATCGTGAACATTGCCGACATAGGCATAGCGAACGCCCTGGTCCATGGCGATACGGCGCGCCATGGACAAAGTCGCCGGGGGCGTGCGCGGCTTGTCGAGCATGCGATAGTCGGGATGGAAGGCCGAGAAATGCAGCGGCACATCCGGGCCCAGTTTTTCCACGACCCAACGCGACAGACGCTCGATCTCGCCGGGTGAGTCGTTCTCGCCCGGTATCGCCAAGGTGGTGATCTCGAGCCAGGTCTTGGTCTCGTGTTTGATGTATTCGAGCGTGTCGAGCACCGGCTGAAGATGCGACTTGGTGATCTTGAAATAGAACTCCTCGGTGAAAGCCTTCAGATCGACATTCGCCGCATCGACATGGCGATAGAATTCGGCGCGCGGGGCGGGACTCATATAGCCGGCCGTAACGGCCACGCTCTTCACGCCCACGGCGCGGCACGCCTCGGCAACATCGATCGCATATTCAAAGAAGATCGTCGGATCGTTGTAGGTGAACGCGACCGAGCGGCAGCCCAGCTTTACGGCAGCGGCGGCGATCACTTCGGGTGTGGCGCGGTCCGCGAGCGTGTCGGTCTCGCGGCTCTTGGAAATGTCCCAGTTCTGGCAGAAGGCGCAGGAGAGATTACAGCCCGCGGTGCCGAAGGAGAGCACCGGCGTTCCGGGCAAGAAATGATTCAGCGGTTTTTTTTCGATCGGATCGACGCAAAACCCCGACGAGCGGCCCCATGTGGTAAGCACGATCTCGCCGCCTTGCGCTGCGCGCACGAAGCAAAGCCCGCGCTGGCCGTCATGCAGCTTGCATTCGCGCGGACAAACATCGCAGCGAACGCGCCCGTCGGGAAGCTTCGTCCAGTGACGGGTCGCAACGATATCCGAAGCTTGGGCGTCTGTGATGCTCATAGCATCAGTCTAACATGCGCCGTCGACGCTGTGCGTCATCACGAGTGATGGCGAGTCTTCCGCAGATCAGCGACCCGGGACCATGCCTCTTTCTTTGTAAACTTTGGCCGCATCGGCGGAGGACAGATAGTTCACCAGCTCCTTCGCGGCCGCGGGCTCCTTGGCGTGCGCGTTGACGAAGCCCACCAACCTGGTCGGTGTCGAGATCGACTCGGGCAGGGGCCCGACGACTTCGACACCCGGCTCGGTGATGATTTCGCTGACGAAGGTCAGCCCGATATCGACAT
>DASQIQ010000449.1:0-5737 GCA_035631495.1 Micropepsaceae bacterium | reverse complement strand
ATGCGGATCATCGATTCCCATTTCCATTGGTGGCCGAGATCGATCTTCGATGCGCTGTGCAAGCGCAGTTCCTATCCTCTCGCGGAGCGCAACGGCCGCGGCGGCTACAATTATGTCGGAGAACCAGGCCGCCCGTCCCTGAACAGTTGGACCGAATGGTTCGATCTCGATCAGCAGCTCGAACATATGGACGGGCTTGGTCATCAGGTGGGCGTGGTGTGCTCGCTCGGTCCCTTCTCGATCTATTTCTCCGACCTGCCGCCCGAGGAGGGGCGCGACGCCGCCATTGCGTGGAACGAGGAGATGGCGGGGGCGCAGCGCAAATATCCCGGCCGGGTCTGGGCGAGCGCGGCGGTGCCGCTGACCGACACCAGACACGCCATCGAGGTGCTGGATCACGCGATTCTCAAGCTCGGATTGATGGGCGTGAATATTCCCGGAAGCATTGGCCGCGATCCCCGCATCGATGCCGAGCGTCTGGCGCCCCTCTATGCGCGCATCGAACAACTGGGTGTGCCGCTCTTCCTTCACCCCACGGACGCGGTATTTGATTTGGAAGGCTATGGCGGAGCGCTGCAGCTCAGCCTCGGACGCGTCATCGAAGTCAGCGTGGCGGCGAGCCGGCTGGTCTTTTCCGGTCTTATGGAGCGGCATCCGAATCTGAAAATCGTGATGTCGCATACCGGCGGAGCGCTCCCCTATCAATCCGGCCGTATGGACAAGAACGGCAAGGGCGCCAAGCTTCCACGCCCGCCGAGCACCTATATCCGGCGCATGTACACCGACACTGTCTCTCCCCACAGCATGGGGATGAAATTCGCCATCGAATATTACGGCATCGATCATGTGATGTACGGCTCCGATTATCCGTGCTGGGATCCGGCAACCGCGCTCGCGCTCATCGAAGAGATCGGCCTGTCGGACACCGATCGGGAAAAGCTGTTTTACAGCAACGCCCGCCGCATCCTGGGTCTCAAAGATTCTATCAAGCGCGTTCCAGAATCCGCTGCCGCCGAATGAGAACCACGCCTCCGTTCCGTGCCGATCACGTCGGCAGCCTCTTGCGCACGGCGCCGATCAAAGAAGCACGCCTCAAGCGCGAAAAGGGTCAGATCGAGCCGGCGACGTTCAAGGAAATCGAAAACCGCGAGATCGAGAAGATCATCGCCAAGCAGAAATCGATCGGGCTCCAGCTTGCCACCGACGGCGAGTTTCGCCGCGCCTGGTGGCATTTCGATTTCTACGGCCTGCTGGATGGCGTCGAATTGCGTGAGGTGGAGTCAGGCATCCAATTCCAGGGCGTGCAGACCAAGGCCCAGGCGCCGCACATTGTCGGACCGCTGGGCTTTCCTTCCAGCCATCCGATGCTCGAGCACTTCCGCTTCCTCAAAGCGCACAGCCAGGCGACGCCGAAGATGACCGTCCCGAGCCCGAACGTGCTGCATTTTCGCTTGGCTTCGGTGAACACCAAACTCTATCCCGACCGGGAAGCACTGTTCACAGCGTTGGCGGAGGTCTACCGCCAGGCCGTGAGGTCGTTCTACGAGGCGGGCTGCCGATATCTGCAGTTCGACGATACGGCCTGGGCCTATCTTTGCTCCAAGGACGAAGTCCAAAAGGCGAAGCAACGCGGCACGGAGGTCGAGAATCTGCCGCAAGCCTATGCCCGCATGATCAACCGTGTGCTGGAGGCAAAGCCGAAGGACATGGTGATCACGACCCATATCTGCCGCGGCAATTTCCGCTCGACCTGGATCACGTCCGGCGGCTACGAGCCGGTGGCCGAGATCTTGTTCGGCTCCTGCAACTATGACGGCTATTTCCTGGAATATGACAGCGACCGGGCCGGGGGCTTCGAACCCTTGCGCTTCGTGCCGAAAGGCAAGAAGCAGATCGTCCTCGGACTGATCACGACGAAGACGGGATCGCTCGAGAAGAAGGACGACATCAAACGCCGCATCGGCGAAGCGCAGAAATATGTCGCCCTGGATCAGCTTTGCCTCAGCCCGCAATGCGGCTTCGCCAGCACCGAGGAAGGCAACATCCTGGCCGAAGACGAGCAATGGAAGAAGCTGAGCCTGGCGGTTGAAATCGCCAATGAAGTGCTGGCCTGATCCACCTCTCTGGCCTCATCGCACTGCACAATAATGCGCCATGTTGCCGCACCGAGTGGCAAAGGCAAGCATCATACCCCATTTAAAATCCAGGGTTTTTGGAAATATTGCCTGTCGGCCTTGCCTGCATGCACTGCAGCAAAATGGCCCGACTTTTGCGATGAATCGATTGTCTAGCACCGCATTGGGGAGAGTTTTGCCCGCAAACCGGAGGCCTTTGTGCCCAACAACGGAAGATCGTTCGTACCCGGTCTTACCGCGACCGCCTACTGACGACGCCTGCCACGGAACTTCGCCACGGCGAAATCGCATGGGGGGCCCATGCGCGCCCTCTATGTGACCTCGGAGATCTACCCCCTGACCAAAACGGGGGGGCTGGCGGATGTTTCTGCGGCCCTGCCCGGTGCATTGCGGCAGCTCGGCGTCGATGCCCGTGTCCTTCTGCCGGGATACAGGCAGGCTCTGGAGCGCGCCCCGAATCTGACGGAAATCGCCTATCTCGGGGATTTTTTAGGGTGCGGCGAAACAAGGCTGCTCGAAACGCGCCTGCCCAAGACCCAGGTTCCCGTTTGGCTGATCGATTGTCCCGCCCTTTTCGACCGGCCCGGCGGCCCCTACCAGGACGAACACGGCCAGGAGTGGCGAGACAACGCCCTTCGATTCTCCCTGCTCAGTCGCGTCGCCGCGGCCATCGCCGATGGAGCCAACGGCGAATGGCGGCCTGACATCGTTCACGCCAATGATTGGCATGCCGGCTTGGTACCCCTTCTTCTATCCGAACAGACGAAGGCCGGGATCGTTTTCACCATCCATAATCTCGCCTATCAAGGCCTCTTCGATTTGTCCCAATGCGAATCGTTGGGCTTGTCGCCGGCCGACTTCAAGCATTTGGAATTTTATGGCCGCATGTCCTTTCTCAAAGCGGGGATCAGCGCCTCCGATGCGGTCACAACGGTCAGCCCGACCTATGCGAGCGAAATCCTGAGCCCTGAACATGGCTGCGGATTGGATGGGTTGCTGCGCGAACGCAGCGATTGTTTCTCGGGAATCCTGAATGGCGCCGATTATAGCCTGTGGGATCCGGGCATCGACCCGTATTTGCCGCGCAATTACACGGTCCGCTCACTCGGCTCGAAGAAAACGTCCAAGAGCGCGATCCAGAGCGAACTTGGTCTCGAATGCGAACCCGACGCACCGCTTTTCGCCTTTATGAGCCGCCTTGCGCATCAAAAAATGCCCGATGTGGTGCTTGAATCGCTTCCCCGTCTGTTGGATGACGGCGCGCAATTCGCCCTGGTGGCCGAGGGCGATGGCAGCTACCAGGATGCGTTTTGCCAATTGGCCGCGCGCTATCCCGGGCGCGCCGCCGCCCATATCGGCTATGACGAGGGAAAGGCGCACCGGCTGCTTGCCGGGTCGGACATGCTGATCCATCCCTCGCGGTTTGAGCCCTGCGGCTTGGTTCCGATGTATGCGATGCGCTATGGCACGCTTCCGATCGTGCGCAAGAGCGGAGGATTGGCCGATTCGGTCGTAGACGTCTCGCCGGAGAAAGGAAGTCTTCAGTCCGGAACCGGCTTTGTTTTCGAAAATTCCGACAGTGCCGACCTGCTTGCCTGTATCGGGCGCGCGCTTGATTGTTATCGGCTGCCGATTTCATGGCACAGGCTTCAAGTCAACGCGATGAAGCAAGATTTCAGTTGGGAACGCGCCGCGAGAAATTATTTGGATTTGTATCACTCGCTCACCGGAAGCCGGGTGCCGATACAGACGGCAATTTCCGCCGAGCAACAGAAAAGGCGCGCGCTTACCTAAGGGATTGCCTTATCCGCTGTTGCGCAAGCCCGCGGAGATGCCGTTGATCGACATATGGATGCCGCGCAGCGTGTCGTCGTCGTCCTTCCCGGCTCGGCGGCGGCGCAGCAAATCCAACTGCAACAGGTTGAGCGCATCGATATAAGGCAGACGGAGCTGAATGGATTCGCCCAGAGCGGGATGGTGCTCGAGCAGCTTGGTTTGGCCGGTCAGTGCAAGCACCGTATCGCGGGTGAGATTCCATTCCGCGGCAATGCGGTTGAAGATGTCGTTCGCCAACTCCTGATTTTCAACCAGATCGGCGTAGCAACGCGCAATCTCAAGGTTCGATTTGGCCAAGACCATTTCAAGATTGGATACAATGGTTCTGAAGAACTGCGAGTTGCGGTACAGCGTTTCCAACTGATCCTGCTTGCCGCCCTCTCCCATTTTGATGGCCGCGGAGCCGAAGCCGAACCAACCCGGAAGCATCGCGCGCGCCTGCGACCAGCTGAAAACCCATGGGATAGCCCGCAGATCTTCGATCCGCGTGGAATTGGTGCGCGAGGGCGGACGGCTGCCGATCTTCAAGTCCGATATTTCGGGCAAGGGCGTGGATTGACGGAAATAGAATTCGAAGCCGGGCGTCTCATAAACCAGCGCCCGATAGGCTTGGTATGCGTGCGCGCTGAAAACCGAAAAACTTTCGGCAAGTTCGCCGTCGGCCGCGTCGGCCTCCGGATCGAGATCGGTCAGCAGGGTGGCAGCCACCATCCTTTCCATCGTGCGGCGCCCGACATCGGGGTGGCCATATTTGCTGGCCACCACTTCGCCTTGCTCGGTGACTCGCATGCCGCTGCCGACTGCACCGGCAGGAAGCGCGCGCGTGGCTTCAAAACTTGGCCCGCCCCCACGACCGACTGTCCCACCGCGTCCATGAAAAAAGCGCAAGCGGATATTCCGCGATTTGGACAAGGCGATGAGACGCACAATTGCGGAGCGGATTTCCCAGTTTGAGGTCACATAGCCGCCATCCTTGTTGCTGTCGGAATAGCCGATCATCACCTCTTGCAAATCGTCCTGGGCGGCCAGTATCGCGCGGCCGAGTGCGGAATCGAAAAATTGCTCCATGATCTGCGGGCTGGCCCGCAAATCTTCGATGGTCTCGAACAAGGGGATGATGCGCAGTGCGCAGCGAGGCTGCTTGCCCGGCACAAAGAGCCCGGCCTCCTTCAACACCAGCGCGACCTCCAAGATGTCGGAAACGCTTGCCGCCTTGGAGATCACGTAATTGGCCACCGCGTCATCGCCGAATTGACTGCGCAGGCGCGCGCATCTGTCGATAATCTCCAGCTCCTTGTTGGTCTCCTGCGAATAGGCGCGATAAGGCGTTCGCAACATGCGGGGGCTGGCGAGTTCGCGCGCCAACAGGCCCGTCCGCTCCGCTTCTTTGAGCGCAATATAATCCTGGCATACCGCCGCTTCGCGCAGCAATTCGGCAACCACGCGCTCGTGGACATCGGAGTTCTGTCTGAGATCCATGACGGCGAGGTGAAAGCCGAAGCTTTGTACCGCCTCGCGCAAAGTGGCGAGCCGTCCTTCCGCCAAATCGGTGCTGCCATTGCGAACCAGCGAATTCCCGATGATCGCAAGATCGTCCGCCAATTCGCTGGCCGCACCATAGGGTATCTCCTCGCCGCGCGGCGGACGAGCGGGCAGTCTGCCAAGAAGAGACTTTCGCGTCGCGGCAAGGCGAGCGTAGCTGCGGGTCAGCGCCCGCCGGTATGGCTCGTCGGCCTTGTGTTCCGAGGCGTGGGAGCTCTGGGTTG
>DASQIQ010000448.1:0-2342 GCA_035631495.1 Micropepsaceae bacterium | reverse complement strand
ATCGCCCCAGTTCAAACAGACCGCGGGCCAGCGCGGCGGTTCCCCAACATAAGGCGGGTAAGCAAGCCCGCGGCCGGGCGAGCGCCAGCTCATATTCTGAAGGCGGTCGCAAGGCGCAGGCTGATAGCCAGTGTCCTGCAGAAAAACGAGAAATTCGCGGCTGGTCACATCATATTTGCCAAGCGCAAAGGCCTTGATCGAGACATCGTGCTGGGGACCCTCGGTATCGAAGCGTCCCTGCTCGCCTACCGGACTGCCCATCACGAAGCGACCTGCAGGAATACCCACCATCATTGGGCAGTCCTGGCATTCTTGAAATTCGCGCTCGATTTGCGTCTGTGCTTGGGGCGCTGCCGGCACAGCAAGACCAGCCGCAACGATCACGGCGGATAGAGCGGTGCCAGTCCGCTTACGAATGATGCTCAGCTCCCGCGTTTACTGCAGCGCCTTGATCGATTTCGCATCCGGCTGTTTGGGGATGGCGGAGAGATAGGCATAGATATCGGCCACGCCGGCATCGGAAATCTGAACCGCGGTATAAGCCGGCATCTCATAGCGCGGCGTGCGCAATTGCGCGAGCACTGCGGGATAGCCGAGCGCCGCCGCGTTGAGCCGCGGGCCGTCGCGCAAAGTGCCCTGCCCCACAATGCCATGACAGCTATAGCAGCCGAATTTTCGAAAGCCGGCCAAACCCGCTTTGGCATCGCCTTTGGGTGCGTCCTGAGCCATGGCCGCAGTGGCCCCCAAAACACACAGCGCCGCGACCCACAGAGAAGCTCGCATCGTGATCACCCTATCTCGTCCCATTTCTCATTGCCTTGTCCTGAGGAGCCCAACGTCCGCCCTTCGAGACGCGCCTTTCGGGCGCTCCTCAGGGTGAGGCGGCGCTGGGCGTCTCGAAGGATCAGCGTCCGTCCGACACGATGTCAATGAGCGCCGGCTCACCCTTCTTCACCACTTCGATGCCGCGCTTGATCGCCGCCGCCAGATCCTTGGGGTCGGATACCGGGCCTTGCGCATAGAGGCCATAGCCTTGCGCGATCTTGGCGTAATCCGGCGCCGGATTGTCGATCAGCGTGCCGACATAGACGTTCTTGTTTTGCACGCGCTGCCGGCGGGCGGCCATGCGCAAGATCATCATGACTTCCTGATGATAGGCGCGGTTGTTGTGCACGAGATAAAGGATCGGAATCTTATGATGGGCGGCGGTCCAGAGCACGCCCGGTGCCATATTGAAGTCGCCATCCCCGACGACGGCGATTGTCAGCCGCACTTTGTCCTTGTTGGCGAGCGCAGCTCCTAGCGCGGCGGGTGTGTTGTAGCCGATGCCCTGCGCGCCCGAACCGCCCATCGTCCGGTAAGGCTTGTCGATGTCCCAGAGGCGATAAGGCCAATCGCTGAGGAACTGCGTTTCCGTGGGCATCATCCAGTCTTCGTTTTTGATCTGGTCCCACAATTCCATGACCATGCGCCCCGACGAGATCGGCGACGCGTCCCATTCATAGGCGACCTGCTGACGGAGCTGATCGAGCAACTTTGCCGACTGTTCCTTCACCTTCTTGCCGCGGGCGGCGAAACGGTTCTTGTCGGCAGCCGACATTTGCGTTTTCAACGCTTCGATCAGTGTCGGCATGGTGGCTTCCGCATCGCCCGAGATCAGAAGGTCGGCTTCCGCGAAACGCTGGAAGTCCTGATAATTGGACTTCGCCATCATATGCACTGTGCCGATATGGATGATCTTGAGGCTAGCCTGGCGGCGGCGCGGATCGTTCGGCCGCGTGACAAGATCGGGTACGTAGTTGTTGAGGCCCCACAGGTCGATCGGCTCGAGCGCCAGGATCACATCGGCGTTCTGTAAAGCGGCCTCGCGGCGCGAGCTGTGATTGAGCGGGTGCCGATTCGCCATATTCATGCGGTTATGCGCGTCAACCACGGGCGCGCCGAGCAATTCGGCCACTTCGACCAACAACGCCGGGCCGTTTTCGGTGCGCGCATACCGATTGGTGTAGATAACGGGATTTTCCGCGGCGATCAGCATTTTCGCGGCTTCCCGGACGGCAGCAATTTCGCCCGCCGGCTGCGAGGGCGTTCTTACCTTGGGAATGCGGAGCTTCTTCTCGATTTCGGGCGGAATTGGATCTTCCTGAAGATCGCCGTCCGCCGTGATCAGCACCGGCGCCATCGGCACGGTGGTCATCATCTCGTGCGCGCGCACCATGGATTCGGCAAAGCCCTGCAGCGAGGTCGGCTGGTCGTCCCATTTGGTGATGTCGCGCACGGTCGCGCCCTGGTCCTGCGCGCTGTGGTTCGATTCGATATAGACCTGCCGTGTGACGTGATTG
>DASQIQ010000447.1:0-3236 GCA_035631495.1 Micropepsaceae bacterium | reverse complement strand
TTCGAAAGCTTCCACGCGCCCCGTCACGAAACGCAGCACGTCTTCGTTGATCTTGAGCTGACGCTCGAGTTCGACGATCGCATTGGAGGGCGCGTTCAAATTGAGGAGCACATAATGCCCCTTGCGGTTCTTCTTGATCCGGTAGGCGAGCGTGCGCAGGCCCCAATATTCCTGCTTCTCGACTTTGCCGCCTTCGGTTTCGATGATGGTCTTCAGATGGGTCGCGAGCGCGTCCACCGCTTGCGCGCTGATATCCTGGCGCGCGATCAACATGTGCTCGTAAAGAGCCATGGGCATTCCTTCCTTTGGGGTGCGGCACCGCGCCAGGGGAAAGGTCCGCTGGCGCATGTCGGTTCGCGAAGCGCCGGACGATCCGGCATAGCGAGCTGATGAAGATTCAGCAGGCCCTCGCGACCGCACCCGGTCCTAGGTAGCGCGCGTATAGCGGAACTGCGTGGAACCGGCAACCGCTTCTCGAAACGCAAATATTTGACGCGCGCGGGCAAAAAATCCGCGGCTTTGCGTTTTCACTGGCAGGCCAACTCAAGCACTTGGTTCCATTACGGTATTTTAACCCCAGACGAACGGAGCTTAGACATGACAATGTTCCACAAGGCGCTTGCCGCAGCGCTTCTCAGCGGCGCCGTCGGCTTTGCCATTCCCAGTTATGCCGCCGGAACCGGCTCATCATCCACTGCCGCAACGTCCACCGATAAGGGCAGCGCGACTGCGCCTTCATCCACTGCCGCAACCTCCAGCGAGAAGGATAGCGCCAACGCCACGGATACCAGCACGCCGGCCAAACCGGCCAAGCGCGTTGTGCGGGCTCGCACCCCTGCGGCAGACGAGGAGCATTCGATCATCGAAGCGCTGAACCAAAAGAGTCTCGAGGGTGCGCAAAGCGGAACGACGCCGGATTATGCCTCGGCGGAACCCGCCTCTCATCAGCAGGCAGAGGCCGCTCGTGCGGCTAAGACTGTGGTGCGTCACCGCACCAACACGAAGACGAGCGCCAAGAAGAGCTCCGGATAGATTAACCAAAGCCATGGCGTGAAGTTCACCACGTGAGCGGTGAACTTCATGCGCATGCGCGCACGGCGTCGCGCGCGAAGCCGTGCTCGCAATTGAACCCTGCGATAACTTAGCCGTTTCCACAAATGGAGCTCAGCTCGAGAGAATTCCATTGCGCTGGTCCGAATTCAAAGCCTGGCTGAAGCGTGACCGTCACGGCCCATCAAGTCCGCCACGCAAGACGGGGTTTCGCGCTCTCAAGTGGACCGGGGGCATATTCGCCGGTCTGTTGGCGATTCTGATCATTGTGCTCGCCACCCTGGATTGGAACACCATGCGGGGTCCGGTCGGACGCTATCTCTCGGGACGTCTTCACCGCGAGGTGACGATCACCGGTGATCTCAAGGTCAAGCTGTTCTCCTGGACGCCCAGCGCCGATGTGAATGGCCTGGTGATCGCGCAGCCCGATTGGGCCGACGAAAAAATCCGCACCGCCGGCCCATTCGCCGATGTTCAGCACCTGACGCTTTCGATCGATTTGAAACAGCTGTTCCGTGGGCACATCCTGTTGCCCGAGGTGAATGTCGAACAGCCCAAGATGGGACTCTTCCGCGACGCATCGGGCCGCGCCAATTGGAATTTCGCCGACGACAAGAATGTACCGCCTTTCCGTCTTCCGCCCATAAGCCATTTTGTCATCAAGGACGGACGGCTGGGCGTGGAAGACGTCAAAAGAAATCTGACCTTCGTTGGCACGTTTTCGTCCGAGGAAAACGATGTCGCGACGCAACGGCAATTCTTTGGCCTGGTTGGCCAGGGCCAGCTCAATCGCGCGCCCTTTTCGCTGGATGTGAAGGGCGATCCGCTTCTCGATATCGTGCCGGACAAAGCTTACGCCTTCGACGCCCATGTGCATGCGGGCGCGACGCGGATCGATGCGAAGGGTTCGCTCGAAAAGCCGTTCGATCTCGGCAAAATGCAAGTGGCGGCAAATTTCGTGGGGCCGGACCTCGCGGACCTCTATTATCTAACCGGCCTGGCTCTGCCCAATACGCCGCCTTACCGGCTTTCCGGCGATCTTCAGCGCGATGCAGACGACTGGCGCATCACCAACCTTGCCGGCCAGGTGGGAGACAGCGATCTGCATGGCCGATTGACCGTGGATGCAGGCGGCGAACGTCCCTATCTCACAGGCGATATCGCGTCGCGCAAGCTGAACTTCGATGACCTCGGACCCCTGATCGGTGCGCGCGCAAAGAGTCAAGCCAAGGGAGCTCCGCCTCCAAAAACCGACACTGTCGATGACACCAAATGGATACTGCCGGACACGCCGCTGCACGTCGAACGTCTGCGTCAGATGGACGCCGACGTACATTACCGCGCCGATACCGTCGTCTCGCGCGATTTTCCTCTACGAGCCGCCGAGACGAAAGTGTCGGTGAAGGGTGGCGTGTTGAAGCTCACGCCCGTCTCATTCACTTTCTCGCGTGGCACGCTTAATGGCGATGTGCAGATCGACGCGCGCAAGGATGTGCCGATCAGCGACGTCGACGTTCGGCTCACTGGCCTGCGCCTCGAACAATTTGCGGCGAGCACCGGTGGGACGCCGCCGCTCGAAGGCGTCGCGACGGCGCGGGCGAAACTTCATGGTGTCGGCAACTCCATTCACAAGGCCGCATCCACCGCCGATGGCACAATGACGTTTGTCGTGCCCAATGGCCAGGTACGCCGGTCCCTCGCCGAGCTTCTGGGAATCAATGTTGCGAGCGCGCTCGGTCTGCTGCTGACGAAGGATCAGTCGCAGGTGGATGTGCATTGTGCTGTGGCGGATTTCTCGGCGAAAAACGGCGTGATGGCGCTCCGGCAATTTGTCTTCGATACGCCGGTCGTGATGGCGACGGGCGAGGGCAATGTCGACCTCAAGAATGAACAGATCGATCTCGCCGTTACAGGCCACCCCAAGAAGCCGCAGCTGGTCCGCGTGCGCGCGCCGATCACGATCAAGGGGCCGTTGGATCATCCCGGCATCGGTGTGGACGCGCGAAGCGCCATCGTGCAAGGCGGCATCGCGGCGGGTGTGGCAGTCGTGCTCTCGCCACTGGCGGCGATTCTGCCCTTCGTCGACCCGGGCCTCGGCAAGGACGCCGACTGCGGTGCGCTGCTCGCACAGGCCGACGCTCAGGGCGCGCGTGTCGCGCAAGTCAAGCACTAGGGATCCTATGAGA
>DASQIQ010000446.1:0-6803 GCA_035631495.1 Micropepsaceae bacterium | reverse complement strand
GATCTCGATGTGGCCGGTGAGCGTCAGCACTGTCAGGATAGCAGCCTGCAACATGGACAGAGTCCGGGTGACGATGAAGACCGAGCGGCGGTCGTGGCGGTCCGCGATCATGCCCGCGAAAGGGGTGACGAAGAAAATCGGCGCCTGGGATACGAACGAGACGACGCCCAGCAGAATCAAGGAATGGGTCAGCCGATAGACCAGCCAGGCAAGAGCCACGCTCTGAATCCAGGTGCCTAGCAGGGTGACCAATTGGCCGGCGAAGAACAGCCGGTAATTATAATGGCGAAAGACGCGCGGAACCCTGGCAAGCCATGCCGGCGTAGCGGATTCTTCTGGTGACGGCTCGATGGTCATGACGGGCGTAACGGCATCTCGCTGGGGTCGAGATGCTAGTAACCCCCGCGGGTTAAGCCGTGCAAGGCCGCATGAGAAGAAGTGCGCTAGTGTGGTGGATTTGACGTTCCTAAGATTTCCATGGCATCCACGTTTAGGAACGTCAAAGCCGAAAACCACACTAGATTCAATAAATTGCTAGTGTGGCTTTGAATCCGAAATTCGCCCAGAGCATTGCCCAAAAACCTGCGAATTTCGGATTCGCCACACTAGGCTGCGGCACCTTTAGTGGTGGGGAAATCCGCCTCGGCAAGGCGTCCTGGCAACCGGACGCACACTCGTGTTCCCACGGCCAGTTCGCTTTGCAGGGTGATCGTGCCCCCATGAAGCTCCACCAGCCTCTTGGTGATGGCCAGGCCCAATCCCGTGCCCTCATGCCGCCGCCTGATGCTGGAATCGACCTGGCGGAAGGGCTCGAACACGGCCGGCAGGTGCTCCGGGGCAATTCCGATCCCGGTATCGCTGATGGCGAATTCCACCATGGAATCAGCAGCGCTCACTTCGACCGTCACGCAACCGTCTCGCGGCGTGAACTTTACGGCATTGGCGAGCAGATTGATGGCAATCTGGCGCACAGCCCTTTCGTCCGCGGCAAACCAGACTTCGGCGTCGGGGAGCGTCGATCGAAGGTTCACGCCGGCCTTCGCGGCTGCAGGCGAGACGATGGTGAGCGCACTGCGCACCATCTCCCGCAAATCGAGCGTCCGCTTGTCGAGAACGTAGCTTCCCGCTTCAATCTTCGAAAGGTCGAGAATCTCCGAAATCAACGCGAGCAAGTGTCGTCCACTGGTATGGATCGAGCCGGCATATTCGGCATATTTCTCCGACGACGTTTCCGTGCGGCCGAAGACGCCATCGCGGATCACCTCCGAAAAGCCCAATATGGCGTTGAGGGGTGTGCGCAGTTCATGACTCATCGTGGCGAGGAATTGCGACTTGAGCCGGCTTGCGGATTCGGCGGACATCTTGGCCTCGGCAAGTTCCCCTTCGCGCCCCTTCAAAACGGAAATGTCCGAGAAGGTAAGCACCATGCCGCCGTCGGAGAGGCCGCAGGCCGCGACAAGATACCAGGAACCGCCGATTTCGATTTCCCGCATCTCGCCGGTATCGGCGAGGCGGCGCAGAATTTCGGGCGAGATGGCTTCGACATTCAAGGATGTCATCAGAAACGCACAGAATGGGCGGCCAAACGGCAGCCTTTTTTCTACCGCGGAGGCCAGGGTCCTCAACGCGGAATTGCCGCTGACCAACTGGAGTTCCGAATCAACAAGCGCCACCGCGCAAGGCGCGGCATCCATCGCCTCGATCAGACGACGCTCGGCGCGGCGTGCGGCTTCCCGCGCCACGAGTTCCCGCGTGACGTCGCGAGCCGTTCCGCGATAGCCGCTGAAGCGGCCTTCCAGGTCGAAGGCCGGTTTGCCGCTCACAGAGACATAAAGGGTTTCGCCGTCGTCGCCTTTGAGATCGAGCCGCAAACGAAAGCGCTGCCGGGCGGAAAGGCTCTGGCGCAGCGAGCGCCAGCTGTCCTCGGAGACACCGGGTGGAACGCGCGATCCGGGTCCGGGCGTCAGCAAGCTCGGCAGCCGCGTAACAAGGTCGGACTCTGCTGCGGAACTCACCTCGACATGGCAAAGCGTGTGATCCATCTCCCAGAAGCAATCCGAGGAAGCCTCGGCGAAATCCTGGAAGCGCATGCGGCTTTCGATGATTTCGCGTTGCGCGCGTACGCGGTCCGAGATATCGCGCACCATCCAAAGCTGACGCTGGCCATCGGCCATGTCGAGATTTGCGCAGGAAAACTCGACGGGAAACACGCGGCCGTCCAGCGTTGTGCCCGAAAGTTCCGGCAGTTCGCCGGGAGGATATTCACCCCGCGCAACCCGATGGGCCTCGGCACCGAGCAACTGGCCAATGGAAAGGCGCGCAAGGCCGCCTGCCCGCGCTCCGAACTGCTTCTCGGCGGCGGCATTGGCGATGACTACGCTGCCGCCCTCGCCAATCACCACCATGCCATCGGATGCGTGGTCGAGGATGGCAGCGAGCACCGCATCGTGCTCCCGCTTGGCTTGCGCGTTGGCGGCCCTGAGTTCCTCTTCCATCAACGTCGCGGCGCGATCGTTCAGCCGGCGTTCGCGATCGAACTCGGCATAGGTTTGATCGACGATCGCGCTGAGCGCGTGGAGGTCAACCTCCTTGCTATCGCTCTTCGCTGCCGCTCGTAGTTGACGGAGGAGGAGTTTATGCACCAGTTCTCTCGCCAAACACTGTGATGGTCATGGTTTGGTTGTGCAGTTCGGCGCAATCGGTTGCCGCGTGGGGCGACACCTCGCCATAGGAATAGAAGCCCGTCAGCGCCGTACCATCGCCGAACACATCCTTCACCGCCTCTACCTCTTCGCAGATCCGCTGGCCAAGGAGCAGTTTGCGTCCGATGCAGCTGACCAGTACGGCGACGCGATCCCCCGGGAACGGCAGAACCGCCTGGTGCGCCGCATCGGCGGCTCCTTCGACGAGGCGATCAAAATTGCCGCGCATCAATTGTGCGCAATGACCTTGAGGCATGTCGCCCGCGAACGTCATTGCGCGTTCTTGTTCGTCGACGGCGACAATGGTGCGGGTCAAAGCTTCGTGGGGACGATCGGGTGGAAACACCTTCAGCGGAAACAGAAGCGCGCTGCCGGGAAGCCCCTTGGCGTCGTCGCCGAGATAATGCTTATACAGATCCAGCGCCGGCTTTCCGTTCAGCTCGTAAAGCACATTGCCCTTGGAGCGCGTGATCTGGCGCTCCGGACCGAAGACGTCCCAACCTCCGGCGCTGCCATGGCCTACGGCGATCGCATCGCCGTAGAATCCCACGGCCGCGACCCGTCCGGGTGCCGGCGCATCGTTCAGGCCGACATAGGTCGTACCAAAGCGGGGGCCGTCGCCCGCGAGGCCGCCGGTGATCACCACTTTATTTCCCGCATGAGCGCGCACACCGCGGATGAGTTCGCTCCCGTTCACGCGCGTGCCATCGGAGAGGACAAAGATCGTTTTCAGATCGGCGGCCGCAAGCTGCTTACCGATCTTCTTGCCCGCCTCGAAAGAATCGCTGGCATTGCCTACCGACGCTTCAGCACTTTTCAGTCGTGTGCGATCGAACGACAATGACGTCAGCGAGAGGCTTTCGTCGAGAACGTCCGAACCGTGAATCTCGCCGCCAGTGCTGCAGCCCAGCACGATGGCCCCCTGGTGGCGGCGCAGAACATCGTCCCACATTCTCTTGTTGGTGATTGCGGCCGTGCCTCCGAAAGCGAGCAAAAGATCGGTCTTGCCCTCGGATTTGCCGGTCCAGCCCTGCTGTGCCGTCCACAGCGCTTGCGACGCGCGCATACATCCCCCAAGCTGTCTTTGAAACAGTGCTCCGCGTTCAACTGAAGATAGAGTGCACAGCTTAATGGCACGTTTAGCTCAAGCTTTAAGACATAGGGTAAACAGAAGGTATCGAAGCGCGCCGAACGAGATTACCCGGCGATAAGGATATGCACGTCGCGTGGACCGTGCGCGCCCAATTCTATGGTCTGTTCGATATCGGCGGTGCGCGAGGGGCCGGTTACGAGATTAAGCGTGGCCGGCATGCGTGGCCCGGCTGTCAGGATGGCGGCGATGTCTTCGAAGCGCGGAACAATGGAGTTGCGCATCACCAGCGCGAATTCGCAGCCGGGGCGAAAATGCCAAGAGGAGGGGCTGCGCGGTCCTGAGAGGAAGACGAGGGTGCCGGTCTCGGCGATTCCATAATCGGCCGCGGCAGCGGCGCATGCATTTCCATCGGGCGGAGCCGCCGATAGAATCAATCCGGGGGCGCGATCCCAAGCAAGCGCTTTCAGTGGCGACATCTCGGGAATATGCAGACGCGGAGGAAGCCGCATCTCCGTCATGATTGACCAAATCGAAGCGGGCACCTCTCCTGCCGATTGGATTTCATGGATATGGGCAACGCTGGCCTTTGCTTTTGCGATGAAATGGGCTGCCGGATCGGCGGTCCAGGAGGGAAGACGATAATCCGGAACGGCGCGCGCCGCCGGCCGGCCCCGGGTGATCGCCTGCAGGATCGCTTCGCGCGCGACGTTCATGGGCGATTTCCCGCGCGGCGTTTCTTCCACTGCGACTGAAAGCTTTCAGCCGCCGGTTTGGCAAGATCGCGAACGACGAACCAGCCCGGCAGAACGGGGAGCGAGCGCAACCCCTTCTGTCTTCCGGCGATTCGTCGCATCACCTTGGCCGCCGCTCGCGTCGCCATCCCGTAGAGGCTGGGACGAAGCGCCACCCAACTCCAAAGTTTCAATCCCGCATTGAAGGTTGGAGAGGGAATGCCGCGCGCGAAACTCTCATTGCGCCAATGCCGCATGATGCGGGTAAGCGGGATTTTCACCGGACACACCGATTCGCAGCGGCCACAGAAGCTCGATGCATTGGGGAGGTGAAAAGTCTTGGCCAAACCGTCGAGCCCGGGATCGAGGGCAGCCCCAAGTGGGCCAGGATAGGTCGCGCCATAGGCGTGACCGCCGATAGCGCCATAGACCGGGCAATGATTCATGCACGCGCCGCAGCGGATGCAGTGCAACACTTCGCGGGCCGGACTGGCAAGCAGCGCGCTCCGGCCATTGTCGAGCAACACGACGTGAAAATCCTCCGGCCCGTCGGCATCGCCGGCGCGTTTGGGGCCACTCATGAAGCTCACATAGGAGGTGATTTCCTGTCCCGTCGCCGAGCGCGTCAGAAGGCGAAGCAGGATGGAAGCATCTTCCAGCCGCGGCACGATCTTCTCGATTCCGGCAACCACGATATGCGTGCGCGGCAGCAGCCGCGTCAGATCGCCATTGCCTTCATTGGTGACGATGATCGCCGTTCCCGTTTCAGCCACGAGAAAATTCGCGCCTGTGATTCCGGCGTCCGCCGATTCGAAATGCTGCCTGAGAACGGCACGGGCCTCGGCTACCAAAGCCGGGCGGTCGTCCAGCTTTCGACCGGGGGGAAGAGTCTCGTGCTTGCCGCGAAAGCTCGCTTCCACATCCTCACGCCTGAGATGAAAGGCCGGCGCCACGATGTGGCTCGGGCGTTCATTGCGCAGCTGGATGATGTACTCGCCGAGATCCGTCTCAATCGGGTCTATTCCGTGAGCCGTGAGATGTGCGTTCAACTCGATTTCCTCCGTCACCATGGATTTGCCTTTGGTGACGGAACGCGCGGCGCGCTCTTTCAGGAGTGCCGTGATGACATCGCGGGCTTCCGCCGCATCGCGGGCCCAATGGACGTGTCCGCCTGCGCTTCGTACGTTCGTTTCGAATTGGATGAGCAATTCGTCCAGACGCGACAGCGCCGCCTCGCGAATGGCGCGTCCCTGTTCGCGCAAGGATTCGAAGGGGATGGGAAATGTCGCGAAGGCGGCCGCGCGTCGGACCTGGAAGCCTTCTTTGAGATGGCCAAGCGCGCCTTGAAGGCGCGCGTTTTGCAGCGCCGTGCGTGCAGCCTGGGGAAAATCTCGCGCATCGGTGGTCACTAGTGTCCCGATTCCGAAATTCGCTTCATCTCTATATAGCGCTCCTGGCGATTTTTGGAATCAAAGGACACTAGCAAATTATTGAATCCTAGTGTCGTTTCGGTTCCGAAGTTCGCCAGGAGCCCGATATCGATGGTCTAGCGAACTTCGGAACCACGACACTAGGGCGCCTCGCCGATGGGTGCCGAATCTCCGATGCCGGCCAGCACTTCGGCGGCATGACGGACGCTCATTGTCTCGCCCCGGCGCGCCAATCGTCCTGCCAAATGCAGCAAGCAGCCCAAATCACCGGCAAGAATCACGTCTGCGCCGCCCGCCTTGGCATCGGCGATCTTGTCGTCGGCCATGCGCGCCGAGATTTCCGGATATTTGACGGAAAAGAATCCGCCGAAACCACAGCAGGTTTCCTTTTCCGAAAAATCGCGCAAGGACAGACCGTTCACCGATTTCAGCAAGAGACGCGGCTCGGACGAGACGCCCATCTCGCGCAGAGAGGAGCAGGAATCATGATAGGCGGCATTGCCCGTACATTGGGCGGCGACGCCCTTCAGTCCGCACACATTCACCAGAAACGAGAACAACTCATGCGTCTTGGCGGCCAGCGCATTTGCGCGCGCGGACCAGGCGGCATCGCTTTGCAAGAGCCGGGGATAGTGCACCTTGACCATGCCGCCGCACGAGCCCGACGGCACGACGACATAGTCGAACGGCTCGAAAATCTCGATCGTTTTCTTCGCAAGCGCTGCGGCGTCGCTTTCGTCTCCGGCATTGTACGCCGGTTGGCCGCAGCAGCTCTGCAGCGGCACCTCCACCTCGCAGCCCGCCTGTTCGAGCAGCTTCACGCTCGCAAAACCGACCTCTGGCCGGA
>DASQIQ010000445.1:0-3134 GCA_035631495.1 Micropepsaceae bacterium | reverse complement strand
CCGTTCACGGACGTCCGCGCATTGTCCGATATTGCGGGAAAACCGGAAGTGATTTGCCTTGTGCTTTGAGCCTTACGTTTCCGACCCGGAGCTGACCCGTCTGTCGCGGTCCAATCCGGGCGGCCTTGTGGTCGGGACGGTTGCCGCGGCATGAACTAGTGCCGCGAACCCGAAGTTCGCACTACAATTGCCGCGAGTCCGTTTGCGAACTTCGGAATCGGGACACTAGCGCTAAACTTCAGAAAGAAGTGAGGATGGTCATGGCGAGCGACAAACGTTGGGTCGGAACCTGGGCGGCCGCTCCAGCGTCGGCAGAAGGCGTCGTCGGTTTCAATAACCAGACGATCCGCCTTAACCCACGGCTTAGCATCGGCGGCGAGCGGCTGCGTGTGCGGATTTCGAATGCCTATGGCAATCGCCCACTGATCATCGGCGCCGCGACGATCGCGTTGCGTGACAAGGGGGCAGCGATCGTCGCAGGCAGCGGCCGTAAGCTGAGCTTCGGCGGCCGCGATTCGACCGTTATCGCAGCCGGGGCGGTGCAATACAGCGATGCGGTTGATCTTTCCGTTCCACCGCTCGCGGATCTCGCGGTGAGTTTCCATCTGCCCGGCGAAGTGCTGGCGAGCTTCGCGATAACCGGCCGATACGCAAGGCAGACCAATTACATCTCGCCACCCGGCAATTTTGCGGCTGAGACAGTGATGTCGGTCGGGAACCTGACCGACAAGTGGTTCTTCCTTTGCGGCGTCGATGTACTCGCCCCGAGCGACGCACTCGGAGTGGTCGCGCTCGGCGACTCGCTGACCGACGGCAACATCTCGACGATCGACGCCTTTTGCCGCTGGCCCGATCAATTGGCGCGACGGCTCGTCGGCCGCGCAGGCAGACCAGTCGGCGTAATGAACAACGGGCTTGGCGGCAACCGCATCCTGCATGACATCGCCGGCGACAGCGGGCTCCGGCGCTTCGACCGCGACGTGCTGGCGCAGCCGGGCGTCACGCACGTCGTTGTCATGCTCGGCACCAATGATCTGCGTAATCGCTGGGCGAAGCCCGAGGAGGAGGTCACCGCCGAGCACATGATTGCTGGCCTGCAGCAGATGGCGTTGCGCGCCCACACCGCCGGCATCAAGATCATTGGCGCGACGCTGACACCGTTCGGCAATGAGACCTATATGGCCAATGCCTGGAATCGCATTCGCGAGATGCACAGGGTCGCGGTCAATGCGTGGATCCGGGAGAGCGAGGTGTTTGACGGTATCGCCGATTTTGACGCCGCCTTGCGTGACCCGGAAATCCCGACCCAGATGCGCGCCGTGGACGATTGCGGAGACGGACTGCACCCAAGCGACGTCGGTTACTGCAAGATGGGCGACGCGATCGACCTAGCGCTATTCGCTTAGATACTGCAGCGCGCCAAGCCCCGATTCACCTTGATTGCGGCTGGCGGACGGGGCCGAGATTCGAACTCCCGAGAGGGTTGCCCCTCGGCGGTTATCGAGCCTGCCGGAGCCCTGGGTCACAAGATAGACCGCAAAAGCGATAAAAATCTTCTATCGGCGCGACGGCTCGATACGTCTGGTATGGAAAGGCGCCGGAAAGATTTCCGGGATCGAGATGTTCAAGATTTCGCAGGAATTGCTGCGCTCTTTTTTGATTGACCCTTCCCTCCGTGCTGTACATTTGGCCCCACCGATCCGCGCCGAGGAATCCGTCACGCTCGAGAGTCATTCCGCGCTGCATGTGCGGATTTTCGTTCAACGTGATGAAACTCGGCGGCAGCAGTCTTTTGAATTCATCTCGCGACAACACCCACGTGCGTGTCTGAACGGTGCGAGCATGAACGTATTTCCGGCCGTTCTTTATGTCCGTGAACATGCGGACGAGTTGATCGTGCAGTTCGGTTCGACTTTCATCGCTTAAAAGTCCGAATTCTTCGTGCGGTTGAGAAAACGAAGGGCTTCCGAAGTGCAGATAGATCAGGGCGCGATCCTCGAGCCAATTGAACCTGAAGGGCCAATATTGACCGCGGTATGGGTCCACGTTTTCCGGCTGCGACCCCTGACCCTTTCGATAGAAATCAAGCAGCACGCTCAATTGCGCTTGTCGATCATCGCCCGCTTTTTCAAAGGCATCGAGAAACGCGTTCCATCGTTCGCCTGGGTTTTGAAGCTTCGGGATGCGAAGGGCCACGTCGGTGTATTCGAGCAATGTTTTCGGCAGTGGAAGATGGAGAACCCGGCTCACCGCGTCCGCCCATTCCAAGCGTAAAGTAAAATGGTCACGTGCATTCATCTCGGCCGATTCGTTTTGCGATAACTCGCCCATTCGAGGCGCATGCCAGTTCAATCTCCCGGTCATCCGAATCGGGGCGTCCGGCTTCGGGGCGGTGCGATTGGTCGATTTTGCCATGGCGTTTCGCCCGTAACCGGTGGCCCGCTTGTTGCTGCGCCCGATTGGCCCTTACCGACAAGAATAACGGGGAAAGCCGCCATTTCATCGGTGCGCAGGTGGACTTGGCATCCCACATTGGTTTGAGGCGCCTATACCTACGTTTACGCCTCACCCTCGCGGCGGCCAAGCACAACCGATCAAAAGTCCGTTAGCGCCCCTCAAGACTCGTCGTTTTGCGGCGCGGCCCGAACGTCCGATATTGCCACTTCGCTGCCTATCTAGAATGTCCGCTATTCGGTCGCTATTTAGGGCAAAGCGGACCTGCGCCGGACAGCCCGGAGCCGACGCGAATGGCTCATATGCGACGTGGGTCCAGGGGCCCGGAGTGGGCCAAGTTCAGCTTTTCATCGATTTCGCGATGAGTACCCTTCAGAGCGCCGCCGAAAGGCGAGGAGGAGCGTCCTGAAACAGGAATATTCACTGGCACACCTTACGGTGCTGGGGTGCACCCCGCCGGAGATGACCTACATCGCAGCCCGCGCGGGCTACGACTATGTCAGCATCCGTCCGATTTCCATGGGGCTGCCCCGTGAACCGAACTATGCGCTCCCCGACAACCCGCAGATGCTGAAGCAGACAAAGACGGCGCTCGCCTCGACCGGTGTCCGCGTCCATGACATCGAGGTCGCCCGCGTGTACGAAGGCGTGCATCCGAGCAAATATCTGCCGGCAATGGA
>DASQIQ010000444.1:0-13399 GCA_035631495.1 Micropepsaceae bacterium | reverse complement strand
AACACTACCGATTCTACCGGCCTACCCCCGCCGCCGGACGGAAATCTCGCTCCCCTGCAGCCCCGCCCGGGACGCAGCGATCAAACCGGACCCAATACGCCGGCGAGCACAGCCACGCCCGACGCAAGCCTTGTGGCTCTCGCGATGATACCGCCGCAATTGCCTCCGGCAGGTGATGTTCCGGCCGCTCCCGTCAATCCTTCCGCCGATGATGTGACGATCGGAAACGCCTCCGCCGAACCGGCTGGCTCCAATCCACTGCCCGTCATAGAGACGAATGTCGCCCCCCAAAAAGACGTTTCGAATGCCGGCGCGGCAAACCCTCCCTTAGACTCCACGGCACAACCACAACCTGCCAAAAGCGATGCCACGGCGATACCGGCCCAAGCGGCCATGCCACTCGTTCTCCCGCAAGCCGGCAACGCCGTCGCCACACTCTCGCTGAAGAACGCACCTTCGCCAGCTGCGGAGAAACCGGCGGCAAATTCCGCCGACCGCCCCGGACAGACCTCGACAATGGCACGCGCCTCGAAAACCACGGCGCCCAATTTTGTGACGCAAGCCGATGATGCAGCCCCGCCGACCTCAAATGGCGACGTATCAGCCCAGGCCGACCGGGTGCCAAGCAATCTTAACGGTCATACCCAGACAGCTTCGTACGCATCCCAAGACCTCGCCGCAAACGCCGTTCCGCGGTCCGACAATTTGGCCTCAACCGTCACGTCGAACGGGTATGCTTCCCAGACCCCAGCCAACAACGCCCCGATCGCACTCGCCGGCATCACGGCGGTGAATGCGATGTGGGCCAACTCGCCGCAAACCGGCGATGTGCAGATGAACCTGGTGTTGAGTCCGGCGGGTGTTGTACCGGACCAAGCGAGCGTAGACGCGCTCGCGCTGAGAATCGCGGCGAAATCGGCCGATGGCGAAAGCCAATTCCAGATCCGCCTCGACCCGCCTTCGCTCGGCCGCATTGAAATTCATCTGAACATGGACTCGCAAGGAAATGCGCAGGCGCAGCTGAGCGCCGACCGCCCGCAAACGCTCGACGCGTTGCAGCGCGATTCGGGCGCGCTTGAACGCGCATTGAAAGATGCCGGCCTCGATCTTCCCGGCGGCCTTTCCTTCTCGCTCAAGAGCGACGGCAAGTCCGCCGCCTGGCGCGATTCTCAGAATTCGAGCCGCAGTCGCGCGATACAGATCGACGCTTTGGATGCTGCGAACAGCGCGGCAGCGATTTTGGGTTTGACGTCGACCGGGCAGGCCTGGGGCGCGGCCTCTATGCGACTTGATATCAGAGTTTAGGAGCACGGAAAATGGACGCAACATCCGCCATATCTGCCACACCTCCAACCACGGCCGCGCAGTCGAAGACGACGCTCGCCGGCAATTTCGACACCTTCCTCACGCTGCTGACCACTCAATTGAAGAATCAGGATCCGTTGTCGCCGATGGATTCGAGCCAGTTCACGCAGCAGCTGGTGCAATTCTCCCAAGTCGAGCAATCCATCAACGCCAATCAGAATCTCGAATCGCTGATCTCGCTCACAAAAGCGCGCGCCGGCAGCGACGCGGTGGGTTTTCTCGGCAAGACGGTTACGGTCACCGACGGCAGCGCCGGACTCAAGAACAGTCAGGCATTATGGGGCTACTCGCTGGCCAGCGACTCGGCGGCCACGCGTCTCACCATCACCGATTCCAAGGGACACACGGTCTATACCGGCGCTGGCAATACCGCGTCGGGCCTCCACGCCTTCAGTTGGGACGGCAAGGACAATGCGGGCAATGTCTTGCCCGATGGCACCTATACGCTGAGCGTCGCTGCGCAAACCACCGACGGAACCACCGTCAACACGCAGGTGGCGAGCCAAGGCGTGGTGGACGAAGTCGATCTTTCCGGAACCGAGCCGATGCTGAGGATCGGCACCTTAAGCGTGCCGCTCAGCAAGGCGACGCTGATTTCTGCACATTGAATTGAATGGGTCCGCTGAGAAGTGGCGGGCTGAAACCAAACGGAAACCGGCACCAAGCGCCGCGAACCATCATCAAGGATCAGTATTATGAGTCTCTATGGCGCACTGCTCACCGGCGTATCGGCCTTGGATGCCAATAGCCGCGCACTTGCGATTACCTCATCGAATATCGCGAACCTCAATACGGTCGGCTACAAGACGAGCACCGCGGACTTTTCGACCTTCCTTGCGGGCAACGGATTTGGCGGAGAAATTTCGCCTTCCAGCGTGCAGGTCTCTTCGGCCCAGCAGCTTTCCAAGCAAGGTCTATTGAGCTCGACGGGCAACTCCACCGACCTGGCCCTGTCGGGAAACGGCTTTTTCATCGTTACCGACAACCCCGCTTTGGTCAATCAAGCGGACTTTTACACGCGCGCAGGCTCCTTCACGCCCGACGCCTCCGGACGATTGCGAAATGCCGCGGGGTTTTATCTGAAGGCCTGGCAGCTCACGCCAGCGGGCAACATGCCGGCCAACCGGAGTGCGTTGGTACCGATCAATCTGAGCTCGCTGAACGGCACCGCCCAACCCACCGCAAATATCACTTTGAAAGCCAATCTTCAGGCGTCCACCGTCGCCGTCGGCGCCTATGCACCGGGGGATATGACGGCAGGAAACGTGCCTGCGTCGTTCGAGCAAAGCATCAACGTCTTCGACAGCCAGGGAGCCTCGCGGCCGATGAAGCTCTCCTTCGTGAAAACCGGGCCCGATACCTGGGCCTATGAAGTCGCCTATCAGGGCCCGGTGTCCGACATCGGCGGCGCCGGCAACAACCCGGTCGCGACCGGAACCCTGACCTTCAACGCCGACGGCACGCTGGCGACCCCCGCGTCGGGCCTACAAAACTTCACTGTCCCGTGGGATCCGTCTACCGGCCTTCTGTCGCAAAACCTGACGCTCAAATTCGGCACGGCGAACCTTGCGAGCGGCGTGTCGCAATTCGATGCGTCCTCGCAGCTCACCTCGGCCAATATCGACGGCGCGCCTTTCGGTTCGCTGAGTTCGGTCTCGGTGGACGATCAGGGCTTCGTGACCGCGCTGTTCGACAATGGCATCGAGAAACGCGTGTTCAAGATCCCGGTGGCAACCTTTGCCAATCCCGATGCGCTCGCCGCCACCACGGGAAACGCCTACCTGGTCACCGACAATTCGGGAACGCCGACGATCACCGAAGCCAAGACCGGCGGCGCGGGCTCCATCGTATCGAATTCCTTGGAATCATCGACATCCGACCTCGCGCGCGAGTTTGCCAATCTCATAACGACACAACGGGCCTACTCCGCCGCCACCCGCATTGTCACCACAGCCGACCAGATGCTGCAGGAACTCATGCAGATCAAGCAATAACAAATGAAACGGCGTCTTTACCGAAATGAAGGCGCCGTTTCACTAAACAAAGGCAAACAATATCATTGGCTTAGTCCTTAATTTACCCTGGTGTTTTGGGCTTTTTTAAAGCGCGCCGGGATACCTTCACCCCAACGGGTAAGAAGGCGGTGGAGTTATGAGAGAAATGGGCGAGGAGCAACGGAGGCCGCGCGTAAGCTACGTGATCGGACCCGATGGCAGTCCGCTCACCTTGGCCGATTTGCCCCCACCCAATACCAAGCGGTGGGTCATACGGCGCAAGGCGGAAGTGGTAGTGGCTGTCAGGGGCGGCCTGTTGAGCCTGGAAGATGCGTGCCGCCGTTATACGCTGACGGTGGAGGAATTCCTCGCCTGGCAGCGTGCGATCGAACGGTTTGGCCTTCCGGGATTGCGCGCCACGCGCGTCCAGCAATACCGGCATTGACGCGCCGCAAGCGGACAATCAAAGCGAATTCGCCAAATCGCATTCGAAGAATCGGAAAGTCCTTCGGGCCCTTCCGATTTTTGTTTATTTGGTTTCCAACTTCTGAATCCCTCTTGCAATCTGCTTTTTCGCAAATCGCCAGGTTAAGGAATGATTTCGCCGTAATGCGGCTAGCGTGCTGCGATCATTCGAAAATTCGCTGCTTGCGTTAAGCTCACCTTTACCCAACTCCCGGCAATGTTTGCCTAGTCGAGCAACGAGCCGAAAGCGACGCGATGGTTCGCGCGCCTTCGGCGGTCGCAGTCTAGACGGAGGGGCATCTTGCCGGAGTTCTTCAGAGGAATCGGGGCCGCGCGCATTGGCGCCATGGCGGGGGTCGCCGCAGCGCTGACCGGATTCTTTCTCTATGTGTTCGGGCTCATCGCCGAGCCCTCCAAGGCAATCCTGTTTTCCGGCCTCGAAGGGCGTGACGCCTCTGCGGTGATCTCCAAGCTTGACGCGTTGAACATACCCTATGAGCAAAAGGGCGACGGCGGCACGATCCTCATTCCCGCGGACCAAGTGACAAAAATCCGCATGCAGCTCGCCAGCGATGGACTGCCGTCCGCAGGCGTCGGCTACGAGATCTTCGACAAGTCCGATACATTCGGGACCACCGCCTTCGTGCAGAACATCAATCGCCTTCGCGCGCTCGAGGGCGAGCTTGCGCGCACCATCCGCTCCCTCGATTCCATCCTTTCCGCGCGCGTGCATCTGGTCATCCCCGACCGTCAGATTTTCGCGCGGGACAATCAGCCGCCTTCGGCGTCGGTCGTCGTAAAGGCGCGCATACGGCTTTCCCGCGGCCAGGTCAGCGCCATCCAGCATCTCGTGGCCGCGGCGGTGGCGGGTCTTACCCCGAACAATGTCGCCCTTATCGACGACAAAGGCGAGCTTCTGGCCGGCGGCAATGGCGATGGCGACAACGCTACGTCGGCGGTCCAAGAAGAGCGTATCTCCGGTTTCGAAGACAGGCTTCGCCAGCGAGTCGAGAACATCGTTTCCTCGATCGTCGGCCCCGGACATGCCCGCGTCCAGGTCGCTGCAGATATGGATTTCAACCGGGTCACGGAAACCGCCGAGACGTTCGATCCCGACAGCAAGGTTGTGCGGTCTTCGCAGACGGTTCAGCAGGATTCCGCCTCGAAGGACAACCGCGCGGCCGCAGCCGTCAGCGTCGCCACGGCGATTCCGGGCCAGGCGGCACCACCCGTTCCGGCGGCCGACAATGCTTCGGTTTCCAACACCACGCGCAACGAAGAAACCATCAATTACGAGATCTCTAAGACCACAAAAACGCAGACGCTAGATGCCGGCCAAGTCAAGAAATTGTCCGTCGCCGTGGTGGTGGATGGCACCTATACGCCAGGTGCGAACGGCGCGCGCAACTATGCCCCGCGCAGCGGCGATGACATGACCAAGATCACGGCGCTGGTGCGGTCGGCGATCGGCTTCGATGAAAAGCGCGGCGATCAGTTGCAGGTCACCAATATGCGCTTTGCCGATATCGATACCGGCCCGGAATCACCTGAGGCGCAACCTATGCTCGGGCTCGATTCCTCAGCCGTGTTCAAACTCGCTCAAATCCTCATCCTCTCGATCACGGCGCTTCTGGTTTTCCTGCTCGTGGTGAGGCCGATGATCCGCAGGCTCACCACGCCTTTGGGTCCGATGGCAGGCGGTGCCCCCCTGGCCGCCCCCGGCACACCCGGAGCACCTCAGCTGACGCATGCCCCGGGCGAAGCACAGCCGCAGCCTCAACAGGCCGGCTCGCCGTCAGCGCCGAAACGCGAAAGCATGATCGACATCAGTCAGATCGATGGCCAGGTGCGCGAATCCTCGATCCGCAAAGTGGGCGACGTCGTGCAGGCCCATCCCGAAGAGGCGATGGCCATTCTGCGCACTTGGCTCCATCAACCGGTCTAAGGGACGAAGATGGCGCGCGCTCCCAAACCCCAGATCAAAGAAGACATCCGGTCGCTCACGGGCCCGGATCGCGCGGCGATTTTCCTACTTTCTCTCGGCGAAGAGCTCGGCGCCAAGCTGTGGCAGATGATGGACGAGGACGAGATCAAAGAGGTCTCTCAGCTCATGTCCAATCTCGGCACCGTCAGCGCATCTCTCGTCGAGAAGCTGCTGATCGATTTCGTTTCGCAGATGTCGTCGACCGGATCGCTGATGGGCTCTTATGAATCCACCGAACGCCTGCTGACGCGTTTCATGCCGACCGACAAAGTCGGCGCGATCATGGAAGAGATCCGTGGTCCCGCCGGCCGCACGATGTGGGACAAGCTCGGCAATGTGAATGAATCGGTGCTCGCCAATTATTTGAAGAACGAATATCCGCAGACCGTCGCTGTCGTGCTTTCCAAGATCAAGTCCGAGCATGCCGCCCGCGTCCTGGCGTCGTTGCCGGAGGAATTCGCGCTCGAAGTCGTACAGCGCATGCTGCGTATGGAATCGGTGCAGAAGGATATCCTCGACAAGATCGAGCAGACCCTGCGCGTCGAATTCATGTCGAACCTCGCGCGCACCGCCAAACGCGATGCTCACGAAATGATGGCCGAAATCTTCAACAATTTCGACCGCCAGACGGAGAGCCGTTTTCTTACCTCGCTCGAGGAGAGAAGCCGCGATGCCGCCGAACGCATCAAAGCCCTCATGTTCACCTTCGAGGATCTCGGCAAGCTCGACCCCGGCTCCATTCAAACGCTGCTGCGCCACGTCGAGAAGGACAAGCTTGGGCTCGCTCTCAAAGGCGCCACCGATTCCCTGCGCGACGTCTTCTTCTCCAACATGAGCGAACGCGCCGGAAAAATCCTTCGTGAGGACATGGAGTCACTTGGCCCCGTTCGCCTCAAGGACGTGGACGAGGCGCAAATGCGCATGGTCAACGTCGCCAAGGACCTCTCCAATAAGGGTGAGATCATGATCGCCAGCAAGCAAGGCGAAGACGAGCTGATCTACTGATGAGCACGACGGTCAAATTCACCTTCGACACGCATTTCGACAGCGCCGATCTGCGGAATGAGAAGAGCAATGTGCGTTCGCGCAAAAGCTATAGCGCCGAAGAGATCGAGGCCATGAAGCATGAGGCACGCGAAGAAGGCCGCGTGGACGGCGATGTGCGCGCCAATCACGCGATCGCCGCTTCGATCGGCCAGGTCGCAGCGGCCGTGTTTGCAGCCATCGAGGCGATGGATGGAGAGATCGAATGCATTCGCGCGGAAGCCGCCGGTCTCGCGATCGTGGCGGCGAAGAAACTCGCGCACGCCGCGCTTGCCTCCGCCCCCGAAATTGAGATCGAAGAGGCATTGCGCGCGGCCCTGCACCAGGCGATCGGCGAGCCGCGAGTGATCGTGACGACCTCCCCTTTGCTCGCGCACAAGATTCAAGAACGGGCGGACGACATCGCCCACCACCAAGGCTATGAGGGCCGTATGCAATTCGTGCCCGACGACGGAATGGCGAACGCCGATTGCCGGATCGAATGGCGCGGCGGGGGCGTGGAGCGTGCGCAATCCGCGATTGAAAGCGCTCTGGCGGATCTGGTGGCGCGGCGTTTCCCGCAAAGCGTCCTTGAGAGGAAGGAATAGACATGGCGGAGAAGGACGACGTCGGCTTGACCGAACTAGGCGGCGGCACCGGCGCGGCACAAGAGGGACAGGCTCTGCTCAAGAAACAGAGCGCCTCCGATGCCGAGCCCAAACATGCGGCGGTGGATCTTGAAGCCGTCTACGACGTCCCGGTTACGGTTCAGGCGATCCTGGGCAAATCCTCCATGGAGGTAAGCCAGCTTTTAAAACTCGGGCGCGGCACCGTGGTGCAGCTCGACCGCAAAGTCGGTGAAGCCATCGACATCTATGTCAACGACCGCCTGGTCGCGCGCGGCGAAGTGGTTCTGGTGGAAGATCGCTTGGGCGTGACCATGACGGAAATCATCAAGGCAGGACAGATTTGATCGGACTCCTCATGCCGAGCTTGTCGGAGCATGGGATGCAAATGAAGGAATAGGATCATGCGACTTCTCATTCTCGGCAGCCTTGGAGGCCAGCTTGGCGCGGCGACCAAAATCGCCATGGATAAAGGCGCGAAAGTCGCGCACGCGAACAGCGTCGAGCTGGGGCTCTCCGAGCTTCGCCAGGGGCACGGAGCGGACCTCATTATGTGCGATGTCGCGCTCGATATCGGCTTGCTGGTGCGCTCTCTCGCGACCGAACGTATTTGTACCCCGGTGGTCGCCTGCGGAATCGGAACCGATGCCAGGCGCGCGGTGGACGCAATCCGAGCCGGCGCCAAGGAATATCTTCCTCTTCCTCCCGATCCCGACCTGATCGCGGCGGTCCTCGCGGCGGTCGCCGACGAATCTCATCAACTCATTTTTGAAGACCAGGCGACGGCTTCCGTTATCGCCATGGCCGATCAGATCGCCCCTTCGGAGGCCTCGATCCTGATCACAGGCGAATCGGGCACCGGCAAGGAGATTCTGGCCCGCTACGTTCATCGCCGCAGCGCCCGCGCGGACAAACCATTCATTACGGTGAATTGCGCGGCCATCCCGGAAAACCTCTTGGAATCGGAATTGTTCGGTCATGAAAAAGGTGCGTTCACGGGCGCGATCGCGCGCCGCCTCGGCAAATTCGAGGAGGCGAATGGCGGCACGCTGCTGCTCGACGAGATCAGCGAAATGGATGCGCGGCTGCAGGCAAAGCTCCTGCGCGCGATTCAGGAGCGCGAGATCGACCGCGTGGGGGGCGGCAAGCCGGTCAAGGTCGACATCCGCATCATCGCAACCTCGAACCGCGATCTCGCGGAGGCGGTGAAGCGAAACACATTCCGCGAAGACTTGCTTTACCGGCTCAATGTCGTGAATTTGAAATTGCCGGCCCTACGCGAACGGCCAAAAGACATTCTCGCCCTTGCCCGCCATTTTGCCCGCAAATATGCCGAGGCGAACGGCGTGGCGTTCCGGCCGCTTGCGCCCGAGACCGAGCGGGTCCTTCTCGGCCATGCTTGGCGCGGCAATGTTCGCGAGCTCGAGAACACGATCCATCGTGCCGTGCTGCTCTCGCCGGGAAATGAAATCGCGCCGGAAGCGGTCAGGCTGCCCGATGGCGCCAAGCTTGGTGAGACGCAGATGCGAGTGGGTCATGACCCGGTATCGATTGCGACCGAGGCCGCGGCCACCACGACCCGCGCGCTCGTTGGGCGCACGGTGTCCGATGTCGAGCGTGACTTGATCCTGGACACGCTCACCCATTGTCTGGGCAACCGCACCCACGCCGCCAACATTCTGGGCATTTCCATTCGCACCTTGAGGAACAAGCTGCGCGAATATACGCAAGCCGGCGTTCGCGTGGCGCCCCCGGGTGAAGGCCGCGCCGCGTGATGATGAAGATTGACGCCATATGGCAGTGATGGCGCAAACCCAAGCACACGCAACGGGGCCGCAAGGCGCCTTCGACGCCGTTCGCCATTATCTCAAGAACGGCGAAATCGCGCTCGCGATCGGCATTCTTGCGATCCTGGTCGTCCTGCTCTTGCCGCTACCGCCGTGGCTGCTCGATCTCGCCCTCTCGTTTTCCATCACATTCGCGATTCTCATTCTGATGACTTCGGTTTTCATCAGAAAGCCTCTGGAATTCAGCTCTTTTCCGACCGTTCTGCTGATTTCCACCATGTTGCGCGTGGCGCTCAACCTGGCTTCGACGCGGCTCATCCTCGCCCATGGCAAGGAAGGCACCGCGGCCGCCGGACTCGTCATTGAAGCATTCGGACGACTCATCACCCAGGGCAATTTCGTCATCGGCATCATCGTGTTCGCGATCCTCATCATCGTGAACTTCATCGTCATCACGAAAGGCGCGGGCCGCATCGCCGAAGTGGCGGCGCGCTTCACCTTGGATGCGATGCCGGGCAAGCAAATGGCGGTGGACGCCGATCTTTCGGCCGGCCTGATCAACGAAACCGAAGCCCGCGAGCGGCGTAAGACGCTCGAATCCGAATCCAATTTCTTCGGCGCCATGGACGGCGCCTCGAAATTCGTGCGCGGCGATGCAATCGCCGGGCTCTTGATCGTCGGCATCAACATCGTCGGCGGCATCATCATCGGCGTGGCGCAGCAGGGCATGTCGTTTACCGCGGCATCCCAAACATTCACGCTGCTCACCATCGGCGACGGCCTGGTGACGCAGGTGCCCGCCCTCGTCGTCTCTACGGCGGCCGGCATGATGGTGTCCAAGGCGGGCATCGAAGGCTCTGCAGAAAAGGCCTTGTTCGGTCAGCTTTCCCATTATCCTCAGGCGCTTGCCATGGCCGCATTCGTGATGGCCGTGGTCGCCGTGTTGCCCGGCATGCCGCATGTGGTTTTCACGCTTATCGCCGCGGGCGCGGGCGTGCTCGCCTATGTCTCATGGCGTGGCAAAGAGGTGGCGCGCTCGGAGACCGCCCGCAAGGATGCGTTGAAAGCTGCCGACGCGCCGCCCGTGGAAGAACCGATTTCGTCCGCGCTGGCACTCGACCTGCTGCGCGTCGAACTGGGTTACGGTCTCCTGCCGCTCATCAATGACGCCAAGGGCCACCGCGTCACCGACCAGATCAAGGCTTTGCGCCGGCAGCTCGCCTCCGAAATGGGCTTCGTGATGCCGGCCGTCCGCATCCTCGACAATATGCAATTGGGAGCCAATGAATACTCGATCCGCGTCAAGGAATTGGCCGCCGGCCGTGGTGAACTGTACCCTGGCCAGCTTCTGCTGATGGATCCCAAAGGCCAAGCCGTAGAGCTTCCCGGCACCCATACCAACGAGCCGGCATTTGGCCTTCCCGCCACTTGGGTCGATCAAGCCTTGCGCGAGGAAGCATCGTTCCGCGGTTACACGGTGGTCGATCCCGGCACGGTCTTGACGACGCATTTGACCGAAGTGTTGAAGACCCACATGGCGGAGCTGCTGTCCTATGCGGAGACCAAGAAGCTGCTCGACGATCTGCCCGCGGAGCACAAGAAACTCGTCGAAGAAATGATCCCCTCGCAAATCTCGGTTACCGGCGTGCAGCGCGTGCTGCAGACCCTCCTCACCGAGCGCGTCTCGATCCGCGATCTGCCGGCGATTCTCGAAGGCATCGCCGAAGCCGTCGGACACACCAAGAACGCCATGATGATCGCCGAGCATGTGCGCGCGCGGCTGGCGCGGCAGCTTTGCAATCAACATCTGTCGCCACAGGGATTCCTTCCCATCATCGCCATGTCGCCCGCATGGGAACAAACCTTTGCAGAATCGCTTGCCGGACAGGGCGAAGAACGCCAGCTCGCCATGGCCCCATCGCAGCTGCAGGCCTTCATCCAGACCGTGCGCGATCGCTTCGACAACGCATCGGCCACCGGCGATGTCCCCGTATTGCTGACCAGTCCGCTGATCCGTCCCTATGTGCGTTCGATCATCGAGAGATTTCGGGCGCAAACGACCGTGATGTCGCAAAACGAGATTCATCCGTCCGTGCGGCTTCGCACGATGGGCCAGATCTAGACGGCCATGCAGCTCCGCACATTCCTCGCCAAGGATATGAAAGAAGCGCTCTCTGCGATGCGCGCGGAATTGGGCGAGGAAGCCATTATTGTGGCAAGCGAGAAGATGAAAGACGGCACGATGCTTCTGCGCGCGGGCATCGAAGGGACGCAAAATGCAACGGCCGCCTCGGAAGCGGAGATTGGCCGTCCCCCCGCCGATGCGTCATTTCCCGTTGGCGCCTCCCATTCTTTCGACGCGCGTTATCGAGAAGCTCTGGTGATGAGGCTGCGCGTTCCGAGATCTGATGACCTCCGTCATCCGCGCCCCTTTGAGCGTGGCCCACTCATTGGCATTTTGCGCAGCCATAGGACGCCCGAAGCGCTCTCTAAGGCAATCGTCGACGCAGCCGAAGAAAGCGGCATCCCCGATCTGACCTTGGCACTGGCCGCCGCACTCGACCGATTCATGCAAAGCGGCCCCACCGCGGCGAACGATTCCGCCGGCACGATCCTCGTCGGCTGCCCTGGCGTGGGCAAGACCGCGGTCGCTGCCAAATTGGCCGCCCAATACCGCCTCGCCGGAATGCAAGTGGTGCTCGCGGCAACCGATACGCAAACGGCCGGCCAGATGGCCCGGCTGGAAAACTTTGCCGCCTGTCTGGACGTGCCGCTGGTGGTTGCCTCGACCCCGGAGATTCTGTCCGAGGAGGTTTACGAGGCAAGGCGTAGGAGCGAATTCCTCATCGTGGACGGCGTCGGCTGCGATCCGCGTGGGCCGCTCTCTCCGGACCTTGTTCGCTTCCTGGCGGTTGGACGCCTTCAGATTGCCGGCGTGGCTTCCGCCGTATGCGATGCGGAAGAGGCAGGTGACATCGCCCGCGCGCTGGGGAAGCTTGGCGCCACGAAATTGATCGTTACCGGCCTTGACCTCGCGCGCCGCAGGGGAGCCCTGGTTGCGCTCGCCTGCTCCGGCCTCGGGCTCGCGCAGGTAACGGCCTCGCCCTATCTCGCGGATGGGTTCGAAACACTGACGCCCCTGACCCTTTCTCGGACCTTGCTCGAGGAGGCGCCATTAAGGACCGCCCAAAAGGTCGCTTGAGGCGAACCCGAAATTCGCCGCAAGAAAACGTCAACGCCGCTTGGGAGCCGGGGCAGATGGCTTTTCGCCGCCCGCCGGCTTGTCTATCGCAAAACGGCCCGACCCCATCCCGATCAACATCAAGAGACCGCCTGCGATGGCGATATTGCGGGCGAAAATATCGAAATCGGCGCTACGGGCTGCTGCCACGCGCAAATGCCAGTAATCGTGCATCGTCACCGTCGCCGCGATCGTGATGGCGAACAGAGCGAGCGCGCCGGCGCGGGTGCGAAATCCCAACAGAAGCGAAATGCTTCCAAGGATAATCCCCGTCAGGGCGAGCAACAGCAGGATCGGCGGCGTTGGAACGTTCTTCATGGTCAGAAGGATGGCCGTGTCGTTCCAATCGAGCGCGTAATGATAGGCCTGGGTTAAAAAAAACCAAGCCAGAGCCAGTCGTCCCAAGAATGGCGCCAGCGATTCACCGAAAGACATCGATGCGCAACCCCCGAATCAGATGTCGCTTATGAGGTAGCACGTATGCGAAGAACGTCAACGCCGCTGGTGTGGTGAATTTGAAGTTCCTAAGATCAGCATGGCATCCGCGTTTAGGAACTTCAAATTCGAGAACCACACTAGAATCAATAGATTACTAGTGTGGATTTGAACCCGAAAATCGCTCGGAGTGCTGCTCCGGGTATGGCGAATTTCGGATTTGCCACACTAGCGGCGGTTTTTCCCGCAGAGAGAGACAGAGAGGCTGGGCGTTGCGTTAGGCTTGACGCCCGGCGTGCTTGCGTAAATGCCGCGTCATGGCCATTTCGTCGAGCCTCGATTGCGCGGCCTTGCCTTCGGCTTCCGATGCGCGCCTGAGGCGTTCCTCCTCGGCCAGTTCAAAGGTCTTGAGGTCCTGAAATGCCGCAGCCAGATCGTCCTGCTGCAGGGCGCGTTCGCGCTCCAGATTCTTTTGGGTG
>DASQIQ010000443.1:0-11881 GCA_035631495.1 Micropepsaceae bacterium | reverse complement strand
ATTCGCCTTCACCGCCCGCTCCTCCTGCTGGCCGGCGGGCGTTCCGGGCTTCATGGTCTTCGGTTGCGCCGGGCGGACGGTTTATTTCATCCAAACGCCGAAAGAAGTGACCATCATCAATGAGGGCGATCAGCAGGTCCGGCATGTCTATCTGAACGTGCCGCATTCGGCGCGGCCAACGCCGTCCTGGTACGGCGAATCCATCGGACATTATGAGGGTGGCGACACGCTGGTGATCGACACCATCGGGTTGAACGACAAGACCTTCATCGACAATTACCGCACGCCCCACACGACCCGGCTCCATGTCGTCGAACGTTGGAAGCTTGCTAGAGGCGACCAGACGCTGGAGGTGGACATTCGCGTCGAAGACCCCGGCGCCTTCACCACGCCCTGGTCGGCGCGGCAGGTCTATACGCGCACCCGGCAGGGCGCGATGACGGAACAGGTCTGTGCCGAGAACAACACGAATTATTTCGGACAGAACGTCGTGCCAATTCCGACGGCGATGCGCGCTGATTTCTAACCCTTGTCATTCCCGTGCGTGGGGATTCGGTTTTTCACAAATAAGCTGTCATGCCCGGCGAGCGCGAAGCGCGAGGGAAGGGCATCTACCCGATGAAGAGAGTTCTTGCCCTATAAAAGAGATTCCCTTCCCCTCGCGGCGTACGCCGCGAGGCCGGGAATGACAAACATTCTCGGTAGTGGCCCCCATTTTTGAAATCAGAGAAGCCAGTTGGGCTTCTTCGCAGGGTCTCCAGACCATCCCCAATCCGCCAATATCTCAATCATAGAGTCCCGGTCGTAAGACTCCGGAGACTCACCGAAATTAGATGAAAACCCATAACCGTCTTCCACCAACTTTTTGGCGTAGGGCGCAATCATTCCATAACTTGCATTGACCACCATGCCGCGCTTGGCTCCGAAATCCTTCACCAGCACTGACACTTCAACGCGCGTTCCGTCCGTCAGAGTAGTTTCAAACGGCGTAATCACATCAATTCCAAGGTCTGCTGATACCTTCTGCCAAAATTGCACTTCGCCCGGTATCATAATTACGCAGCAGTCTCAGTTGATGGCGAAGCAGTAGAACAATCCCGCGCCGCCGGTGGCGACCAGATCCGGCTGGCTGCAGCTCCGGCTGGCATGGGCCGAATTCCACGAGGTGTTGCCGCCGCCGGTGCGGTCAGAATGGCCGAGCTGGGCCTGCCCCGCCCCGCTGCTCGTCCAATTGTTGCAAGTGTGGTCGGCATTGTCCGTATACGCACGGCCGTCAGGCTGCGAGCCGGTTAACATATCGTGCATGTTGGGCATGTCGCCGAAGCCGTTGACCACGCCGCCCTTCTCGTTGAGCGCTGTCTGCTTGAACAGATTGCTGCCGAGCCGCGCTTCTTCGACTGTGTCGCCGTTCAGGTCCGAGAGGTTCTTCGCGATCGGCACGCGTTTGGAATTGTACCAGGGTCCCGTTCCGATGCGGTCGCGGGCGTTGATGGCGGGCTGGCCCGGGCGCGCTTGCGTGCTGAGATAAGCGTGCCAGGTCTTGGCGCCACCGCCCACCGCCGCGGCAAGTTGCTGGCAATGGGCGTCCGCCCCGGCAAGGCCGCCGAGATCGCCGCCTTTGCCGAGCCCGACGCTGGTGACGAAGAAGCTCATGGCCGCCGCCTGCGGTCCCGGCGCCTGGGCGAAAGCGAGATAGGAGCCCGAACCCAGCACCAAAGACAGGGCGCCGATGGCAATCCGTGAAGTTTTTTTCGTCATCGGTGTTTTCTCAATTGATCGCGAAGCAATAATACAGGCCGACGCCATGGGAGCGTCCCAGATCCTCCTGGCTGCAGCCTGACGTGCCATGCGCCGAATTCCACGAGCCATTGCCGCCGCCATTGCGGTCGGACATGCCGACCTGGGCATTCGCGCCGGTGTTCTCGCGCAGCGCGGTAGCATTGCCTTTCGCTTCGCTCGTCCAATTGCCGCAGGTGTGGTCGACATTGTCCGTGAAAGCACGGCCATCGGGCGTCGAGCCGGTCAGGGTTTCGTGGCGGTTGGATTCGGGATGTTCCTGCATATAAGACCACTCCCTGTCCCGCGCATTGGCGCCATCGGTGAGGCCAGGCACGATTGCGCCCTTTTCGGTGAGGTCGCTGACCTTGGTGATGTTGTTGCCCATGCGCGCAAGTTCGAGCGTATCGCCGTGTAGATGCGCAAGATCGCGGGCAATCATCTCGCCCTTGGCGTTGTACCAGGGGCCCGTGCCGATGCGGTCGCGTGCGTTGATCGCGGGTTGGCCGGGGCGCGCCTGGGTGCTGAGATAGGCGCGCCAGGTCTTGCCGCCCGCACCCACGGCAGCGGCCAACTGCTGGCAATGCGCATCGGCTCCGGCCACGCCGCCGAGATTGGCGCCATGGCCCATTCCGACGCTGGTGACGAAGAAGCTCATGGGTTGCCGCGGAGCTGGGTTTTGCTGGGCATAAGCGAGAAAGGAGCCCGAACCCGCAAGCAGCGAGAGCGTGCATAAGGCAACAACCGATGTGGTCTTTTTCATCTTTATCTCCAGGTCGACCAAGTTGCAGCAAGCCATCATGAACATGGCTTAATCCGTATACAGCCTGCCCGCAGAATAGAGGAAATCGCGCGATTTATGCAGGGATCTTGGGCGTTTTTCCGGCGGCGACAATATTTTTTCGCCTTCCGATGAACAAAAGAGCTCGCGAGACCGTTTTCATTTCAGATGGTACCGAGAGCCGGGTACACCCCGGCGGGCGCATTGTCGAAAGCGGGCGCACGGTCGCCGGCAAGAAGAGGAACAGATATGACATTACTGAACAAATCTATCATGGCCGCTTTTGTGGGCGCTGCCATGGGATTCGCTGCCCCCGCCTTGGCGCAGAGCGGCCCTTCGAATGCTCCGGGCGTGACCACTGATTCGACCACCGTAGCCCGTGCGGACGGCAGTACGGTCGTCACCAACCGCGTCGTCACGAGGAGGGTGATGGTCGTCCCCAATGGCTGCGATCGTAGCGTCAGACCGAACCTGAGCGGCCTGCGGAACGTGAGCGGCGGCATCGGCGGGTCCATAGGCGGGAGGATGATTCTGGGCGCGACGCCTGCGGACGACGTTCCTCTTCCAGGCAGTTGCGAGCCTATACCTCGCTAAATCCAGCTGAGCGGCTTGGGCGTTTCCGGCACCGCGCACGCGCGGGCCGTAAACGCCGTTTTATTGCCGATCCAAGGTCTTTACATCGACAGTGCGGACGAACACAATTCCAAGGGGATTGTAATCAATATCTGTCGCGATTTGTCGCGATTTGAGTCCCAGTGAGGGCAGTCGGTCGGGGGGCGACCATGACCGAATTGGAAACCGAACAGATCGCATGTGAGCTGATCATCAAGCCGGCGCTCCACATCATGGAAGCGCGGCTGCCTTCGCCTTTGGTGAACATCATCAACGCACACATCGACAGCGTGCGCGATTCCGCCACCGATCATTCCAAATCGCTGGTTGGACAAATCCGGCAAAATTCAAAATCGGCACAGCTCCAATTGGACCTGCGGCATCAAGTGGTGTCGTCGCTTGCCGCGGTGATTGCGGAGATCGGAAGACAGTACATCACGGAGCAGGGATACCACGCTGCCGTCACCGCGAATGACATGTGGAGCATCCATAGCTACGAAGGCGATTACAATCCGTTGCACGATCACGGCGGAAACACATTTCTCGGACTTTCTTCTATTCTCTACCTGAAGGTGCCGCCCGTCATTGCCGAGAAGCAACCGGTGCCGCATGGCATGTCGCCACAGCTGCACATGGCGAGCGGCAATTGCGATGGATTCACCCAGTTGGTGTGGGGCGCCACAGGCATGCGCGATTACAGTCTGCTCCGGCCGCCGACGCAACAATACATCAAGCCCGAGATTGGCAAGTTGTTGATCTTCCCCAATTGGCTGCTGCACAGGGTCGAACCCTTCTTCGGCGAGGGCGAAAGACGCACGCTTTCCTGCAACATGGACGTCGTATTCGACGAACCCACTTGGTACTGAACCTCGTCACATTCCCGTAACGCCAGACATCTTGCGGGAGCGGTGCGATTGCGGAAACCCTGCCATTGGCGGTAATTTGAGGGCGATCAGACCGTCCAACAAGGAATGTCTGGCGAGACAAAGGAGGGACTTGTGGCACGAATTGGTCGCATGATGGCGCTTGCCGGCATTGCCGCTTTGGCGATGGCCGGGTCTACTTTGGCGGCGGAGGGTCCGCCCAAATTCCAGATCGACACGTCTTGGCCCAAGCCGCTTCCGAAGAATTGGATCTTCGGACAGATCGGCGGCATTTTCGTCGACAAGGACGACAATGTCTGGATCAGCCAGCGTCCGCGCACGGTCAACGACCGCGACAAGCGCGCCCAGCGGGGCGACAAGTCCAAATGCTGCTACACGGCGCCGTCAGTCGTCGAGTTCAACAAGGAGGGCGACGTCGTCCAGGCCTGGGGTGGACCGGAAACCGCCAAAGGCTATGACTGGCCGGCCAACGAGCACGGCATGTTCATCGACTATAAGGGCAATGTCTGGCTCGGCGGCAATGGCGAGAATGACGGCATGGTGCTGAAGTTCACCCATGACGGCAAATTCCTGATGCAGATCGGCAAGTCGGCCAAGCAGACCGACAGCAAGGACACCACGCGCGTTGGGCGTGCCGCCGACATGGTCGTCGACCAAGCAACCAACGAGCTTTATGTCGCCGACGGCTATTTCAATCACCGCGTCATCGTGTTCGACGCCGATACCGGTGCCTTCAAACGTATGTGGGGCGCCTATGGCAAGCCGCCGACGGATGAGAAAATCACCTATGATGCGAAAGTTCTGCCGCAGCAGTTCAACAATCCGGTACACGGCATAAGGATCACCAATGACGGTCAGGTCGTGCTCAGCGATCGCGGCAACAACCGCATCCAGATCTTCCAGAAGGACGGCACCTTCGTGAAGGAATTCCCGGTGTTGCGCGACTCGACGGCGCCGGGCGTCACCGGTTCCACCGTGTTCTGGCCCGACAAGGGGCAGACCTATTGGTTCACCTCGGACGATCCGAATGGCGAGATCCACATCTTGCGCCGCAGCGACGGCCAGGTGGTGGGCAGCTTCGGGCGCGTCGGCCGCGGTCCTGGCGAGTTCGAAAACCTCCACAACATCGCCATCGACAGCAAGGGCAACATCTACACCGCCGAAGTGCAGGGTCAGCGGGTCCAGAAATTCCGCAATATGGGCGGGCTCTGAACGCTTTTTCGTTTGTGAACAGGCACGAGGGGCAGGATCAGGTTCCATCTGGTCCGGCCACTTTGCTTTTGGCGGCCGCAAGTACTTGATTTGTTCCCGGGCCGACCTTAATCCTGATCAATGACCTCCATCCCGTCTTTCCATCCCGCTGTGTCGGCGTGGTTCGAGCGCAGCTTCGCCGCGCCGACTGCGGCGCAGGCCCAGGCTTGGCCGGCGATCCAATCGGGACGGAACGTGCTGATCGCGGCCCCAACCGGGTCGGGCAAGACGCTGGCCGCGTTCCTGGCCGCCATCGATTCGCTGGTGCGCCAGGGCTTGAAGGGCGAGCTCAAGGACGAGACCCAGGTGGTCTATGTCTCGCCGCTGAAGGCCCTCTCCAACGACATTCAGCGCAATTTGCAGGTGCCTCTGGCCGGCATCAGCGAGGTCTTGCGGGAGCAAGGCCTGCCGGAGGTGGAGATCCGGACTTGGGTCCGGACTGGCGACACGCCCGCAGGCGAACGGACGCGGATGCGCCGGCGGCCGCCCCATATCGTGGTCACAACGCCCGAGTCGCTCTACATCCTTTTGGGATCGGAATCCGGCCGCGCGATGCTGTCGACGACCCGGACCGTGATCGTCGACGAAATCCATGCGCTGGCGCCCAACAAACGCGGCACCCATCTTGCCGTTTCACTCGAGCGTTTGAGTGCGCTCTGCGATCATCGCCTGCTACGGATCGGCTTGTCCGCGACGCAAAAGCCCATCGAGGATGTCGCGCATTTCCTGACCGGTGCGGGCGAATCGCGGACCGAATGCAAAATCGTCGACACAGGCCATCGCCGCGCGCGCGATCTTGCTTTGGCGCTCCCGCCAGCGCCGCTCGAAGCGGTGATGTCGAACGATGTGTGGGAACAGATCTACGACCAGATCGCGCAGTTGATCGAGGCCCACCGCACCACGCTCATCTTCGTCAACACGCGCCGCTTGGTCGAGCGGGTGACCAGTCACCTTGCCGAGCGGATCGGCGAGGAACAGATCGCCGCCCATCACGGCAGCCTGGCGAAGGAACTGCGTCTTGACGCGGAGCAGCGGCTGAAACGCGGCGCGTTGAAGGCGCTGGTGGCGACGGCGTCGCTCGAACTGGGCATCGATATCGGCGACGTCGATCTGGTTTGCCAGATCGGCTCCCCGCGTTCGATCGCGAATTTCCTGCAGCGTGTCGGTCGTTCGGGACACGCGGTTGCCGGCACGCCCAAAGGGCGGCTGTTTCCGCTTTCGCGCGACGAGCTCGTCGAATGCACCGCCCTGATCGACAGCGTCAATCGCGGCGAGCTTGACCGGCTTGCCATTCCGCAAAACGCGCTCGACGTGCTCTCGCAACAGATCGTTGCGGAAACGGCGGCACGAGAATGGAGCGAAGACGGATTGTTCGAAATGATCCGGCGCGCCTGGCCCTATCGCGCTTTGCCCCGCGAGGATTTCACCCAGGTCGTCAACATGCTGGGCGACGGCTTCAGCACGCGGCTCGGGCGGCGCGGCGCTCTCATCCATCATGATGGCGTCAATCACAGGCTGCGCGGACGCCGGGGCGCCCGCCTCACGGCTTTGACGTCCGGCGGCGCCATTCCCGACAACGCCGACTACAAGGTCCTGCTTGAGCCTGAGAACATTTTTGTCGGCAGCGTGCATGAGGATTTCGCCGTCGAGAGTCTGGCCGGTGACGTGTTCCAGCTCGGCAATCATTCCTACCGCATCTTGCGCGTGGAGCGTGGAACGGTGCGCGTGGAGGACGCGCATGGCATGGCGCCGACGATACCGTTCTGGCTCGGCGAAGCACCCGGCCGCAGCGACGAATTGTCCGCCTCGGTCTCGCGGCTTCGCACCAAGATCGCCGAGCTCCTGGAGCGCGATCCAACCGGCGAACAGGCGCGGAACTGGCTCCTGAAGGATGTCGGACTGTCCGAAACCGCAAGCCGCGAACTGATCGAGTATCTGATGTCTTCGCACGCGGCGCTCGGCACCCTGCCGACGCAAGAGACGATCGTGTTCGAGCGCTTCTTTGACGAAGCGGGCGGCATGCAGCTGGTCATGCATTCGCCGTTCGGCAGCCGCATCAACCGCGCCTGGGGACTTGCCTTACGCAAGCGGTTTTGCCGCAAGTTCAATTTCGAGCTTCAGGCGGCGGCGACCGAAGACAACATCGTACTGTCTCTCACCACGGCGCACAGCTTCGAGCTGGTGGATGTGGCGCGATACCTCAATTCGAACACGGTCAAACCTCTGCTGATTCAAGCGCTGCTCGACGCACCGATGTTCACCACGCGCTGGCGCTGGGTGACGGGCATATCGTTGGCACTGCCGCGTTTCCGCGGCGGCAAGAAGGTCGCGCCGCAGCTCGCGCGCATGGCGGCCGAAGATTTGCTTGCGTCGGTTTTCCCCGATCAGGTGGCGTGCGGCGAGAATCTGGTCGGCGAGCGCGAGATTCCCGACCATCCCTTGGTGCGCCAGACCATCGAAGATTGTCTCACCGAGGCGATGGACCTTGCGGGGCTGGAACGCCTGCTCACCCGTATCGAGCGCGGCGAAATTCGCATTGTCGCTTGCGATCTCACGGAACCGTCCCCGCTCGCCCTCGAAGTGTTGTCGGCGCGGCCCTATGCTTATCTCGACGATGCCCCGCTTGAAGAGCGCCGCACGCAAGCCGTGATGAGCCGGCGCTGGCTGGCGCCGGAAGTGGCGGCGGATCTGGGACGGCTCGATACGGAAGCGATTGCACGGGTGCGGGCCGAAGCATGGCCCGAGCCTGCCAACGCCGATGAGCTGCACGATGCCCTGGTCTGGCTCGGTCATCTCACGGCCGAAGAAGTCAGCGCAGCACCGGACTGGGGGGATTGGCTGCGCGAGCTTGCGCGGCAGAAGCGCGCGGCGCAATTGCTCACAGCCACGGGCACGTTATGGATCACCGCGGAGCGGCTGCCCGAATTCCGGGCCCTGTGGCCCACCGCAAAGCTGGTGCCTGAAATCGCGGCGCCTTTGCCGTTCGGCGCGCGCAATTGGTCGCCGGAAGAAGCGTTGGTTGAAATCCTTCGCGGCCGGTTGGAGGGCCAAGGCCCGGTGACCGAGACCGGGCTGGCCGCGCCCTTGGGCCGCACGCCGGGCGACATCGCGGCCGCACTCGCCGCGCTCCAGGCCGAAGGCTTCGCGATGCGAGGCCGCTTCACGCCGTCGGCAGCCGCCGAAGAATGGTGCGAGCGCCGTCTGCTCGCGCGCATCCATTCCTATACCGTCAAACGTTTGCGCGCGGAGATCGAGCCGGTCGCGGTACGCGACTTCATGCGCTTCCTGTTCGATTGGCAGCGCGTCGCGCGAGATGCGCGCATGCAAGGGCCGGATTCCCTCGATACGATCGTCGGACAGCTGGAAGGTTTTGAGGCCGCCGCCGGCAGCTGGGAGACGGAAATCCTCCCTGCCCGTCTTGGCGATTACGAGCCCGCCTGGCTTGATGATCGTTGTCTGGCAGGACAACTGACCTGGGCGCGGCTGCGGCCTTCGAATGCGCGGTCCAACGGCGGCAGCGACTCGAAGGTCGCGCCGGTGCGCACGACGCCGATCACCCTGCTCGCGCGGCGTCATGCCGCGCTGTGGACGTCGCTGACGGCAACGGCCGATCCGATTGCGTTGAGCGCGCACGCACAGACGATTGCGGACTCTCTTCGGCAACACGGCGCCTCGTTCTTTCACGAGCTCGTCGAGGCAACCGGATTGCTGCGCACACAGGTCGAAGAGACGCTCGCCGAACTGGTTGCGTTGGGCGTGGTGAGCTCGGACAGTTTCGGCGGATTGCGTGCGCTGCTTGTGCCGTCTTCCGAGCGCAAACCTTTCGCGGGAGAACGCCGCCGCCGCGCCGCGAAGTTCGGCATGGAAGACGCGGGCCGATGGGCGCTGGCACGCCGGGGCTCCTCCGCCGCCGGACCCGAAGCAATCGAGCATGTCGCCCGCACGCTCCTGAAACGATACGGCGTCGTGTTCTGGCGTCTGCTCGCGCGCGAAGCAGCGTGGCTGCCGCCTTGGCGCGACCTCTTGCGGGTCTATCGCCGGCTTGAGGGCCGCGGCGAAATTCGCGGCGGCCGCTTCGTTGCGGGCCTATCCGGGGAGCAATTCGCTCTGCCCGAAGCCATCGGCAGCTTGCGCGAAATCCGCCGCCGCAAGGAGTCCGGTGCTCTGATCTCCGTGTCGGGCGCCGATCCGCTCAATCTCGCCGGGATCCTCACGCCCGGGCCGAAGCTCGGCGCGCTCACGGGCAACCGCGTGCTGTATCGGGACGGCGCGCCGGTGGCGATGTTCGCGGGCGGCGAAGTGGAGTTTCTGGAAACTCTCGATCCCGCGGACCAGTGGGATGCGCGCAAGGCGTTGCTTCGCGGCGCGTCACGGGTGCGTTCGGCAGCGCCGGGCGCAAGACCCGGGACCGCGGTCGAGCACGAACTCGAACGGCAGTCGTAAGCTTCGAACGATGGACTGTTATTCGGCCGGATGAACGTGATGCGCCGTGTGCTCGGGCAGTGGTATCTCATGGGCGACGGTCACATCGCGATATGCGACGGCCGCGAGTATTCCGTCGATCTTGTCGCCGGTTTCCGAAAGCGGCAGCAGTATCGTGCGGTAAAGAATGTCGCCATCTTCGTGAGTGGCGGGGCCACCGAAACTGACGGGCTTTCTCTTTTCCGCGACGCGCGCGATATGCCGGGTGACCAGCTCGAGCAGCGACCCCTCCAGGCACTCGGAAACCCTTTGCCGGTCGAAAGTCGGCCATGTGGAATCGCGCAGGGCATTTCCCACATGCGAGAAGCGTGAGTTCGCCGGAACATCGTCGACATCGATCATCAGACAATATCCCCAGTCGACGCCAAACTGCCGCGGATCGATCTGCGAACGCTTGGGAAAACCCTTGCCGGCGATTTTCTTCCACACGGTGAGCACTCGCGTGGTCAGCCGGCGTTCTTGCTGAAGTATGGGAGTGGTCATGGCGTGGGTCCGCTTGCGAAAACTGCCGGACAGTGTGAGCGAGGATTCTTAAGGGGTCATGAAGAGTTAGCCCGGGCCGGCGGGCCTAGCGTTCTCATAACGTTCGCGTTGTTATGCGCTGCGCGGCTTGTTAAGCGCGGCGCGGATCGGCTGTCCCGTCAGGCGGGCCTGCGTCGCATGGCTGGGGGGTCTGTAGAAGATGTGGTTGCCGATCTTCACAGTGCGCACCATCTCGCTGGCCCAAGCCGGTTGCACGTCAACCTGATGGTAGAACAGCGCGCGGCGCGTGAGGGAAGTCACCACCTCGCCGCGCACGATGCGGGTGGCGAGCTCCTTGGCGGAATCCCACGCATCTCTGTCGATGGCGCGCGATGTCGAACCGTCCGTCAAAAAGGAGAATTGGCGCGGCTCACGGACCACGCCGCAGATCGTGTCGGGATGCCCACCGCTTTTCACGCGCTGGAGAATCACTTCGGCAACCGCCTCCTGGCCGTTCTGGCCTTCGCCGCGGGCCTCATAATAGAGGGCTTGCGCCATGCAGGTGACCTCGGCCTTCTCGGCCTGAACCTGGTGGTTGTGCGCCGAAAGCGCCGCAAGGAGAAGGATGATGCCGCCCTGTGTCATGCCAGGTAGGCTGCAAGCCCGATGCCGCCCGGGGGATGCGGTAAACAAACGGCAAAAACCCTAGGTAACCGTGGGTTTTTTGCGCCCGATCCGATTCATCATTGATGGGGGCGTACTGTTTCGGGTGCGGTTAATGACCCCCTAGGGGACGGGCCAGGTCGAAGCGGGTGGTCGTGATCCTGCGCGGGACGATGCGGGAATGAAGCAATTTGGCGGGGCGGCAAAGCGGAAAGATCCCGAGTCCCAAAGAGGGACTCGAGGCCGTTCGCTCTTTTCGGAAACAGACCCGAGATTTAGACGTCGGACAGAGTGTAGGTGACCTTCGCCCGTCCCTCTTCCGCCAGCCGCGACACGGAATCGGCGACCCGCTGCCTGACCAAATTGACGTCCTCGGCGCGTTCCATGTCGAAATGCGCGTGAATCGCCACCGTCAGGCGCTTCTTGCGGAACTGAATATCCGGGAAATTCACCAGGTGCTTGATTCCGACATCCATGTGCATGTGACCTTGCCTTTCGCGCCTTTGACGTGTTTTGAAACGCCGCAAGCAACAGACAGCAATGGCCATGCCATCGCGGGCTGCGCGATCAACGGCCGGCGATCGGACCGATCCCACCCTCCCCTTGAGGGGGCAACGTTACACTTGACAACCCCACACGCTAGGGATAGTGTTTTTGTCATAAGGAGTTGGTCCTATGGCAAACGCTGTTTTGAACGCCCTGCATTTCCACAATGAAGAAGCGGCCTTCGCTCATGTCGAGGCGCGGCTTTGGCCGAATGGTCCTGTCTGCCCGCATTGCGGCGCGACGGAGGAACACGTTGGCCGGTTGACGGGGAAAAGCAGCCGCGTGGGGCTTCGCAAGTGCTACGCCTGCCGCGAGACCTTCACCGTTCGCCAAGGGACCATCTTCGAGGATAGCCACCTGCCGCTGCATCTGTGGCTGCAGGTGATCCATCTCATGTGCGCGAGCAAGAAGGGTATCGCCACCC